>NZ_JBQTHF010000051.1:0-110053 GCF_052390155.1 Actinokineospora sp.
AACCAACAACACATATCCCACAATAAAATTTTTTTTGATCATCTTAACGGCCCCCCCAACGACACTAGAGCAGCGTCAACAGACCGACCAGCGACCCCGCGGCCAGCCCCAACAACACCGCCAGCACCAAGATCCACCACGCCCGCGGCGGCTGGGTGACGTCGAAGCGGGTCGTCGCCGGGGCCGTCAGGGGCAGGTCGCTGCCCGACAGCAGGCCGTACCCGCTGACCGGCGCCGTCATCGCGTCCAGCGGCGCCGGGGCCCGGGCCGCCTGGGCCCGCAGCGCCTCGGTGAGCAGCCGCTCCGGGTCGGCGTCGGTCATGGGCCGAAGTTAACCCACCCAGTCCCCGCGGCGCAGCACGGCGGTGGTGTGCAGGGTGTCGTCCAGCAGCACGACGTCGGCGGCCAGGCCCTTCGCGAGCCTGCCGGTGGACTCGGCGAGGCCGAGCAGCGCCGCGGGCAGGGTCGACGTCGCGGCGACAGCCTCGGGCACGCTCAAGCCGCAGCCGTGCACCAGGTTGCGGAACGCCGCGTCCATGGTCAGCGTGCTGCCCGCGAGCGACGTGCCGCCCGCCAGCGTGGGCACGCCGCCGCGGACGACGACCGGTAAGCCGCCGATCTGGTAGCTGCCGTCGCCGACGCCCGCGGCCGCGATGGCGTCGGTCACCAGCACCGTCCGGCCCAGGCCGGCGTGCCGGGCGGCGAGCCGCACGATGGTGGGGCGCAGGTGGACCAGGTCGCAGATCAGCTCGACGGTCACCCGCTCGTCGTCGAGCAGCGCGCCGATCGGGCCGGGCTCGCGGTGGTGCAGCGGGCGCATGCCGTTGAACAGGTGGGTCGCCACCGTCGCGCCGGCGGCGACGGCAGGCATGACCTGCGCTTCCGTGGCGTCGGTGTGGCCGATGGCCGCGATGGCGCCCTCGTCGACCAACTGGTGCACGGCGCGCACGGAGCCTTCCAGTTCCGGTGCCAGCGTCACCATCCGCACCGCGCCCCGGCCCGCGTCGAGCAGCGCGGCCACCGCGGCGCGGTCCGGCGGTTGCAGGACGGCCGGGTCGTGCGCCCCGCAGCGGGCCGCGGACAGGAACGGGCCCTCCAGGTGCACGCCCGCCAGCAGACCGTCCTCGACCAGCTCCCGCAGCCGGGCGACCTGCTCGACCAGTTCGGGCACGGGCCGCGAGACCAGACTGGCCAGCATCGTCGTGGTGCCGTGCCGGGCGTGCGTGGCGACCGCGTTGCGCACCCGGTCCGGGTCGGCGCTGGTGAACGGGTCGCCGCCGCCGCCGTGGCAGTGGATGTCGACGAACCCCGGCACCACCCAGGCCCCCGCCGCGTCGACGGTCTCGTCGGCCCTGGGCGCCTCGCCCGTGCCGAGCGCGCCGATGTAGCCGTCCTCGACCAGCAGCCAGCCGTCGGTCAGCACGCCGTCGGGGGTGACGAGCCTGCCACCTGAGATGAGCCGTCCTGCCATGCGTCCTCCGAGCATCCGTGCACGCGGTCAGTGCACAGTGGCAGTCTATTGGTCTATACCGCAATGGTCTAAACCAACATCGCCCGGCGGAGAGTGGCTACGGGGTGTTCATGATCTTCTGCAGCGCTTCGAGGGCACGGCTCGCGGTCGACTTCACCGTGCCCTTGGAGATCCCGGCCGCCTCGGCGATCTCGGCCTCGGTGAGGTTGCCGTAGTAGCGCAGCACCAGCACTTCGCGCTGCCGGGGCGGAAGCTGCGACAGCGCCCGCACCACGCCCTGGTGCTCGGCGGTGAGCATCGCCAGGCTCTCCGCCGACCGCGCGTTGACCGCGTGCGGCGGCGTGTACTCGCGGGCGGTCTTGCGCCTGCGCAGCACGCTGCGGGAGCCGTTGACCACGGCGGTGCGCAGATACCCGACGGCCGCGGCGGCGTCGCGCAGGTTGCCCCAGTGCCGGTGCAGCCCGGCGAACGCCTCCTGCACGACGTCCTCGGCGGTGGCGGGCTCGTCGACCAGCAGCAGCGCGAGCCGGATCAGCCGCATCCGGTGCGTTCGGTAGAGGTCCTCCAGCGTCAGCGGCGCCTCGGGCTGCGGCGGCGGCGCGCTCTTGAGGTCGATCACCCGCAGCCGGGTGAGCGTCTGCTCGACGCTGCGCTCGGCATTGCCCTCGACTGAGCCCTCCGGGGACGCGACGACCGGCTCCGGCGAGTCGCCCAGAGTGCCGCGCACCGGAGGATAGTCACCTGGTTGCACACCATCCCCTGCCACGTGCAAACCGTACCGGGCGAGGGGATGGAACACACTGTCCGACAGGCGCGAATGCCTGCTGGGATCATGGGCGCATGACGTGGTTCACCGTGGACACCCTGTACATCGCCGACCGCGACCGGCTGGCGGCTGTCCGCCCGGCCCACCGCGACTACCTGCGCGGGCTCGCCGACACGGGGCAGGTGCTCGCGGGCGGGCCGTGGGCAGACGGCACGGGCGGGTTCTTCGTGGTCAAGGTCGCCGACCGGGCCGAGTTGGACGCCATCCTCGCCGTCGACCCGTACACCACCGAGGGCATCGCGGCCGAGCGCACGGTCCGCGAGTGGACCATCGGGATCGGCCCCTGGGCGGCCTAGTAAGTGCCGCCGAGCTTGCGGTGGTCCCAGGACACGACCTTGGTCGGCGTGAACACCACGCCCACCCGCTTCTCGGCCTGCACCCGGACGAACTGCGACGCGGCGGCGGCGACCTCCGCGCTGCCGGTGTAGCGCTCGGTCAGGGCGCTGCCGATGGCGGCGACCCGCTCGGTGTCCTCGGTGAGTGCCACGTCGCATTCCAGGGACACCCCGCGCAGCGTCTCGTAGGAGTCGCCTGCCTCGATCAGCACGGTGGCCTGCGGGAGGCGCCGCAGGTTGGCCACCTTCTGCGACGTCGCGTAGGTCCAGGTGCTCAGGCCGTCGCCCTCGGGGATGTACCAGACGGGGATCAGGTGCGGGCGCCCGTTCGGGCCGATGGTGGCCACGTTCGCCACCCGCTCGGCGGCCAGGAAGTCCAGGACTTCCCCGGGGGTCAGCTTGATCTGGTCCCGTCGCGACATTCGTGTCTCCCTCGCCTGGTTGCGCCCGAGTTATAGCGCAGTGCCGCGCGGGCGCATGGCCGCCTCGCCGCCCGCGCCGACCGGGCGGGAGGACACCTCGGCGCCGCGGGCGGCGATGTCGGCGAGCGCGGCCTTGTCCGCCTTGGCGATCGCGTTGCCTGCCAGCCTGCCGCCCAGTTCGATCACCGGCGGGAGGAACGAGCGGACCAGCTTCAGCGCGCCGACCCAGCCGGGCACGTGCACGGTGCGGTCACGGCGCAGGATGCCCAGTTCCAGCGCGTCGAAGGCGACCGGCACGGGGTACGTCTTGCCGAGCGGGCCGGGCATCGAGGCGCGCAGCGGGCCGAACACCGGGTGCTTGTCGGCGCCGTTCACCAGGTCGGTCGCGATCCACGTCGGGTGCGCCACGCCGACCCGCACGCCCAGGTGCCGCACCTCGGCCCGCAGGCAGTTGGCGAACGCCTCGACGCCCGCCTTCGCCGCCGCGTACGCCGCCATCCCCGGCGCATGCGTGATCGCGGCGAGCGAGGAGATCACCAGGACGTAGCCCCTGCGCTCGACGACCTGCGGCAGCGTGACCCGCACGGTGCGCCACACGCCGAGCAGGTCGACCTCGATGGTGCGCTCGAAGGCGGCCGGGTCGATCGACCGGACGAACCCCGCGGCGGCGATGCCCGCGTTGGCCACCACGATGTCGATCCCGCCGAACCGCTCGACCACCCCGGCGGCGGCGGTCTCCAGCGCCACCCAGTCGGTGACGTCGGCCTCGAACACGGCGGCGTCGGGCCCGCACTCGGCGGCGACCTTCTTCAGCTCGTCCGGTTCCAGCCCGACGAGCGCGACCTTGGCGCCGCGCGCGGCGAACCGCTTGGCCAGCCCAGCGCCGAAACCGCGGGCGGCGCCGGTGATCAGGATGACCTTGCCCTCGACGCTGCGCTTGCGGGCCAGCAGGTTCGTCACGCCCATCGGGTGCCTCCTAGAACGGGTCCGGTCCGGGCACCGTACCGCAACTTACCGCCGGTAAGCTACCGCGAGTAGTTTCTACCCCGTCACCACCACGCCGCGCCAGAAGGCCAGGTGCCCCTTGATCTCGGCCGCCTCGTCCTTGGGCGTCGGGTAGTACCACGCGGCGTCGACGTTGTCCTTGCCGTCGACGTGCAGGGTGTAGTAGCTCGCGGTGCCCTTCCACGGGCACACGCTCGTGGTCTCCGACGGCCGGAGCAGGTGCTGGTGCACGGACTCCGCCGGGAAGTAGTGGTTGCCCTCGATGATCTTGGTGTCGCTGCTCTCGGCGATGATCTCGCCGTTCCATGTCGCTGTCGCCATGGGCACCAGTCTGCCCGCGCCGCGGTGCCGCTGCTCGTAGGATGCGCCAGAACGGCGAAAGCCACCCCGAGGAGGACCACCGATGCCCATCGCCACACCCGAGGTCTACGCGGAGATGCTGGACCGGGCCAAGGCGAACGAGTTCGCTTATCCGGCCATCAACGTCACCTCGTCGGAGACCCTGAACGCCGCGCTGCGCGGGTTCGCCGAAGCCGAGAGCGACGGCATCGTCCAGGTGTCGACCGGCGGCTCGGAGTTCGCCTCCGGGACCAAGGTCAAGGACATGGTCACGGGTTCGGTCGCGCTGGCGGAGTTCGCGCACATCGTCGCGGAGAAGTACCCGGTGAACATCGCCCTGCACACCGACCACTGCCCCAAGGACAAGCTCGACGGCTTCGTCCGCCCGCTGATCGCGATCAGCCAGGAGCGGGTCGCCGCGGGTGCCAACCCGCTGTTCCAGTCGCACATGTGGGACGGCTCGGCGATCGGGCTGGCGGAGAACCTGCAGATCGCCGCCGAGCTGCTGGAGAAGGCCGCCAAGGCGAACATCGTGCTGGAGATCGAGGTCGGCGTGGTCGGCGGCGAGGAAGACGGCGTCGCCAACGAGATCAACGAGAAGCTCTACACCTCCGCCGACGACTACCTCAAGACCGTCGAGGCGCTGGGCACCGGCGAGAAGGGCCGCTACCTGCTGGCCGCGACCTTCGGCAACGTGCACGGCGTCTACAAGCCGGGCAACGTCAAGCTGCGCCCGGAGATCCTCAAGCAGGGCCAGGAGGTCGTCGCGGCGCAGCTCGGGCTGGCGGCGGGCGCGAAGCCGTTCGACCTGGTCTTCCACGGCGGCTCCGGCTCGCTGCTGGAGGAGATCCACGAGGCGCTGACCTACGGCGTGATCAAGATGAACATCGACACCGACACCCAGTACGCGTTCACCCGGCCGGTCGCGGCGCACATGTTCGCCAACTACGACGGCGTGCTCAAGATCGACGGCGAGGTCGGCAACAAGAAGGTCTACGACCCGCGCAGCTACCTCAAGGCCGCCGAGCAGGCGATGGCCGCGCGGATCACCCAGGCGTGCGAGCACCTCAAGTCCGCGGGCCGCATGATCGCGGGCTGACAAACCCCCGATACCCGACGAGGGCCGTCCCGGCAGCCGGGACGGCCCTCGTCGGATGTCGGCTCAGGCGGGCAGGCGGGTGGAATCCGCCTCGGCGGCCTGCCGCCGGGCGAACCACCCGGCGATCGGCTTGCCGGTCCACCACAGCACCGCGAGCAGCGCGAACGTGATCGGCGCCGACCACCAGGCCACCGGCGGCGCCTCGATCAGCCAGCCCTGCAGGTACAGCGCGACGTGGCCGAGCAGGCAGACCACGGCGGCGCCCGCCACGGCGTCCATCAGGTGCGGCAACCGCATCCGGCGCACCATGTCGACCGCGATGCCGACGAACACCAGGTAGAACGGCACCGTCGACGGCGGGAAGTCGGCCACCACGAGCAGCGGCCAGATCACCGCGCGGTAGGCGACGTACACCCCGGCGACGGCGGTCGCCGCCCAGGTGCGGTCGATGGTCTTGCCCGCCACCGCGAGCACCAGCGCGGCTACTCCGATGCCCCACATCGGGTACACCCAGTCGGGGATCGGCAGCGCGAATTGCTTGATCGCCTCGAAGTCGACCGGGCGGCCGATCTGCGCGGCGGCGAACTCCAGCAGGCTGCGCTCGGCGTAACAGGTGTCGATGTTGAGCACGCCGTTGGGCAGGCAGGACGACATCTCCAGCACGCCGTACTCCTGCTGGCCGTTGGGGAACAGGGTGTTCTCCAGGAAGAACACCCACAGCCCGCCCAGCACCCAGGGCCGCGCCCGCCCGGTCGGGCCCGCGACGAGCCAGCCGTCGATGAGCCCGGCGATCATCAGCGCGGTGCCGAGGTAGAGCAGGCCGTGTGACGCGCTCCACGCGGTCAGGTCGAGCCCGTTGACCCGGTGGTTGATCACATCCAGCGGCGCGGCCACCAGGAAGATCGCCAACCCGATTTGGAGCAGTCGCTGTGAGCGTTTGCTCGCCGCCATCCCGGTGAACGTGTGGATAGCGACCAGGACCACCGCGATACCCGTGCCGACACTGTTGATCAAATGCGGTGCGGCGAGATCGTCGCGCTGGAACTTGAAATGCCACGATTCGTCCCAAGAGGACCCGAGCATCTTGAACAGCAGCGCGAGCAGCCAGGTCCGGTAGGCGAAGTGCCAGACCCAGTCGGGTGTCTGCCTGCCCGCGGCCCCACGCGTCCAATGCAGACCGAAGAAATCCTTGAACTGCCCGATCGGCCCCTTGAGCGCCGGGTCGTCGTTGTGTGCCTTCCCCATGTTCACCTGGACATCATGGCGCCGGAGAGCTGAGAACGGGAAGGGGGCCCCACCCCAATGGGGTGAATTGGAAATCTTCGATCACCCGTGCGCGGCCACGCGATCACACAGGGCGAGATCGACGCGCCGCGCCGCGCGGATTCGCCCGTGGGGCAGGATGACCGCATGCACGGCAACCTGCTCGGACCTGAACCCACCCGGCTCCCCGACCGCGCCGAGCCGCAGGGCGCGCTCGACAGCGGAACCGACCCGGCCGAGGTGGCCGCGTCGTGGCCCGACTTCAGCGAAGCGTGGGCGGCGCTCGCCGAACGCGCGCTGGCGGCCGACGACGCCGTCACCGCCTACGCCTACGCCCGCACCGGTTACCACCGCGGCCTCGACCAGCTCCGCCGCGCGGGCTGGAAGGGCTTCGGCCCCGTGCCGTGGTCGCACCGGCCGAACCAGGGATTCCTGCGCGCGCTGGCCGCCCTGGCACTCGCCGCCGGGGCGATCGGCGAGACCGCGGAGCACGAGCGCTGCTCGACCTTCCTCGCCGACTCCGACCCGGCCGCGCCCGCCGCCCTCGGCCTGGCCTGACCGCGCGGGGTGGCGTGTCCTTCGGGCGGCGCCACCCCGGCGCGGGTCAGCCGGACGGTCGGTTGAGCACCCCCACCAGCAGCGAGTGCACGGCGGCGTGGTCGGCGTCGTCGACCAGCTTGCACTGGCCGCCGCGCAGCCGGTACCACTCGTCGGCGCCCGCGTAGCGCACCTTGGCGGTCACCACACCGTCCCCGCTGCTCACCGTGCGCAGCTCCAGGTCCCCGGTGACCACGCCGACGTCCTCGGTCATCACCCCGGGCCCCGCGCTGAACGGGGACGAGTACTCCGACATCCGCTGCTCCTTCCGCCGTGTCCGCCGATCCTGCCCGGTCAGCAGGCGGCGAGCAGATCCTGCAGTGCCGCCTGCTCCGCGGCGTTCACGCTCAGCGACCAAGTGTGCTTCACGTGCGTGTAGGCGCGCGCGTATTCGCACGCGTGCGCGGCCAGCGGCGGCGTCCAGGTGGCGGGCGTCTGGTCGCCCTTGGACTGGTTGACGTTGTCGGTCACCGCCCAGAGCTGCGGGCTGTCCAGGTCGTTGGCGAACGCCTCGCGCCGGTCGGTGGTCCAGCCCGCGGCGCCCGAGCGCCACGCTGCGGCCAGGGGCACCATGTGATCGATGTCGACATCGCTCGCGGCCGTCCAGGTCTCGCCGTCGTACGGGCTGTACCAGCTTCCCGACGTCGCCGCGCAGTCCGAGCCGACCTCGACGTCGTCGCCGTCGCGCTGGAGGACCGTCTCCCGGGTGTTGCACGAGCCCTGCACGGTGCTCCAGTGCGGGAACTTCTCCCGCGAGTAGCCGGTCATCGGCCCGTCCGGTGCGACGGTCAGTCCCGCCAGCTCGGCCGACGCGGTCGCGGCGTCCGGGATGTTCGGCGGTGTCGCGCTCGCCGTCCCGGTGAACCCGGTCAAGGCACCCGCGGTCAGTACTAACGACGCGCCCAGAGCGCGCAGTTTCCCCGACGAAAACATGCCACCTCCCTGTCGTGTGGTGGGTGAAGTGCCCACGACGATGGTCGACGGACCTGACGAACGCAACACCTCTGGGTGACATACGAACGACGGAAGGTGAACACGGAGAGAGTCGGAACTATCGTCGCGCGGCCGATCTGCGCAACCGTTCCCGCAGCTGCGAAACGGCCCCGGGGACGGTGTCCCCGGGGCCGCGGCACGCCAGTTGTCAGCAGCGGTCGAGCATGGTCAGCACGGCCGACTTCTCCGCCGAGTTCACGCTCAGCGCGTACTTGTACTTCACCCGCGTCCACATCTTGGCGTAGGTGCACCAGTACGAGGTCACCGGCGGCTTCCAGGTCGCGGGCGTCTGGTCGCCCTTGGACTGGTTGACGTTGTCGGTGACCGCGATGAGCTGCGGGCTGCTCAGGTCGTTGGCGAACTGCTGGCGCTTGGTCGTGGTCCACGACGCCGCGCCGGAGCGCCACGCCGCGGCCAGCGGCACCACGTGGTCGATGTCCACATCGGACGCCGCGAACCAGGTCGCGCCGTCGTAGGGACTGAACCAGCGACCCGAGGTGGCCGCGCAGGAGGAGTCGGTCACGACCCCACTCCCGTCCCGCTTCAACACCGTCTCCCGCGTGTTGCACGACCCGGAGACCGTGCTCCAGTGCGGGAACTTGTCCCGCGAGTACCCGGACATGGAGCCGTCCGCCGCGACCCGCAGGGCGGCCAGTTCCGCGCGTGCGGTGGCCTCGCTGGGGATGCCGGGCGGCGTCGCGCTCGCGGCGGTCGCGAGACCGGCCGCGAGCACGACGGACATGAGTAACGAGCCGAGCAGGGTTCGCGTCTTCGACATGGTTCCTCCGTGGCGTGGGTGCACACAACCGTGTCGGTGTCACATGGCAGGTGTAATACCTATGGGTGACACACTGACGACCTACTGTAAAAGATCTAGCGCACTCAGCGTTAGACCGGGCAGGGCGGCCGGTTCCCCGCGTCCGGGTCCGGCCAGTAGCCGAACCGCGGGTGCGACGGGCTGATCAACCCGGCCGTGCAGCCGCGCGAGCGGATCTCGGCGTCCGAGTAGCCCACCCCGGTCTTGAGTCCCGCGATGTTGCGGAGCTGCACCACGGGGTCGTTGAAGTACACCGTCGCCCGGCCCTTCGGCTGCACGCACCACGACGGCACGAACGACCAGATCCCGAACGATCCGCCCGGCCGCGGCGCGCTGATCAGCGCGATCGCGCCGTCCTTGGTGATGTACCGGTACGTCACACTGTTCAGGTCCAGGTTGGTGACCCGCTGCGCGGGGTCGACCACGTCGGGCGCGGTGTCCCGGCGGGTGTAGTTCAGCGACGGCACGCACTCGGGGTGCGGCACCAGCGACACGCCGGTGCCGAACACGATCCGGCGCCAGCCCGCCCGGCCGTCCACGGTCACCTTGCGCAGCGACTCGAACGGGGCGTTGATCGCGCCCACCCAGTCGCGCCAGCGGTCGCCGTCGGTGCCGCAGCGCTCCGGCACGCCGTCGAGCCCGCCCGCCTTGCTCGCCCTGGTCAAGTTCTCCCGCAGCACCCAGCCGACCGGTGTGGCCATCACGCGCCCGCTCGTCACCTGGATGCGCACCCACGAGCCGCAGTGCCCGGTGAGGTTGACCCGGTCGCCCGCGTTCGCGTTCGCCAGCACCAGCCTGCCCGGGTACTCGCGCACCGTGGCGCGGTCGCTGGAGATGGTGTCCGTGGTGGCGGCCTGCCCAGTCGGCACCACCACCAATCCCACGGCCACGGCGGCGAGTAGCCCCACCGCCCACTTGATCCGAGTTCGTGCCATCGAGCCACCTCCGCTGTCGTTGCCCCGTCGGCGACAAGTAGTGCGTATATCCACCGATTCCGGGAACGACGTTGCGCGCACGGTCAACGACAGTGCACGCCGGGTCACAGCAAGCCGGGGCACAGCACTGTCGAGTTACAGCAGCCCGCGGGCCACCCGCAGATCCGCGGTGTGTCGGTACCAGGTCCACTTCGCCACGTTGCTGGGCACGCCGTCGCGCACCAGAGCCGTCTGCAGGCAGCCGATCTGGAACGCGCGGCCGTGGAAGGCGGCCACCCGCTTGCCGAGCAGACCCGTGCGCACCACCCGCGCCACCAGCCCCGCGCCGCCGTCCGGGTCCGGCGTGACCTCGATCCGCTTCGCCCGCCCGCGCAGCGCGGTCGCGTCGTCGCAGTAGGCCACCCCCTGCGGCTGCTCGATCACGCCGAGGCCGACGAGCACGCCGCCCGCGTCGTCGCGGATCAGCGGGAACGGGTCGATCTCGCCCGCCACCGCGACCTCGGCGAGCCGCCCCGGGTCGGTCGGCAGGCCCCACAGCTCCGGGATGGCCGAGCGACCCGGGTCCACCGGCAGGTACCCGACCGGGATGTCGGCGAGCCGCTCGGTCCGCATCAGCCGCAGCACCACCGCCGCCAGGTCCGCGTCGGTGCCGTACACCACGACCCGGCGGCCATCGACCGTCTGGAGCAACGGGTCCACCGCCGTTCGGTCGGGGGTGGCGGGCAGCTCCCGCCACTCCAGGTCGTCACGGTCCGTGAGCGTGGCCGGGCGTCCGGCGGCGCCCGCGTTTCCGCAGGCCAGCACGAGTGCGCTCACTCAGGTCTCCTGGTCTAGTCTCGGTCACCGGCATTCACCCGCGGGCAGCCCGGGTTCGGGTGTCCACAGGTTGTCCACTCCCAATACCTGGAGTTTCACATGCCGGCAATCGTGCTGATCGGCGCCCAGTGGGGCGACGAGGGCAAGGGGAAAGCCACCGACCTGCTCGGCGAGCGGGTGGACTGGGTGGTGCGGTACCAGGGCGGGAACAACGCGGGGCACACCGTGGTGCTGCCCGACGGCCAGGACTTCGCCCTGCACCTGATCCCGTCGGGCATCCTCACCCCTGGCATCAACAACGTCATCGGCAACGGCGTCGTGGTCGACCCGACCGTCCTGCTCAAGGAACTCGCGGGCCTCGACGCCCGCGGCGTCGACACCTCCCGCCTGCTCATCTCCGCCGACGCGCACTTGATCATGCCCTACCACGTGGCGATCGATAAGGTCACCGAGCGTTACCTCGGCAAGGCCAAGATCGGTACCACCGGCCGCGGCATCGGCCCGGCGTACCAGGACAAGGTCGCCCGCGTCGGCGTGCGCGTGCAGGATCTGCTGGACGAGAAGATCCTGCGGCAGAAGGTCGAGGCCGCGCTCGACATCAAGAACCAGATGCTGGTCAAAATCTACAACCGCAACGCGCTCGACCCGGAGCAGGTCGTCGACGAGGTCCTGGCCTGCGGCGAGCAGTTCGCCCACCGCATCGCCGACACCCGGCTGCTGCTCAACCAGGCGCTGGAGCGCGGCGAGACCGTGCTGCTGGAGGGCTCCCAGGGCACCCTGCTCGACGTCGACCACGGCACCTACCCGTTCGTCACCTCGTCCAACCCGACCTCGGGCGGCGCGGCGGCGGGCTCGGGCATCGGGCCCACCCGGATCACCACGGTGATCGGCATCCTCAAGGCGTACACCACCCGCGTCGGCTCCGGCCCATTCCCCACCGAGCTGAACGACGAGATGGGCGAGCGCCTGCGCAAGGTCGGCGGCGAGATCGGTGTCACGACAAAACGCCTACGCCGCACCGGCTGGTTCGACGCCGTGATCGCCCGCTACGCCAGCCGCGTCAACGGAATCACCGACTACTTCCTCACCAAACTCGACGTGCTGTCCGGCCTGGCCACCGTCCCGATCTGCGTGGCCTACGAAGTAGACGGCCGCCGAGTCGACGACATGCCGATGACCCAGACCGACGTACACCACGCCGTGCCGGTGTACGAGGAGATGCCGGGCTGGTGGGAGGACATCAGCCAATGCCGCTCCTTCGACGACCTTCCCGTGGCGGCGCGCGCGTATGTGGAGCGGATCGAGGAACTCTCCGGCGCCCGCGTCTCCGCAGTCGGCGTCGGCCCCGGCCGCGACCAGACGATCGTCCGCCACCAACTGGCCTGAGCCCCCGCCGGCCCGCGAACTATCCACATGCCGCCAACTCATCCACAGAATTTCGCCCCACCCCCACCCACCCCCTCAGACCGATAGACTGGAGCAGGGCAGTCCCCCCGAGGTGGGTGGGGGTTTGTCCTGCTGGGGCGGGGAATGGCGAAGTCGATCACCCCTGGATCCTCGTGACGGCGTGTGGTGCGGCGTTCGCTGATGTCGATCGCGGCAGCGGGTGGGTGCCACCCGACCAACCCACCCGTTCGTAACCCTGAACACCACACCGACTTGCCGGGACCCACTGAGGTGGGCGGGCCTGGGCGGTGGGGCAGGGAGAAGTCAACGTGTGGGTGGGTTCGGGCACGGGTGTGCCGGTGGTGGCGAGTTTGGGTGGGGCCGGCCAGTCGGGGACTACTCGCGGGATAGGGCGGCTTCCTCCAAGTCCAACTCCCGCTGCACCCGCCGCAGAATTTCGTCGTCTATGTCGCCCGCGTCCCGGGCGGCGACGAAGACGGCGCGCTCGGCTTCCAGCATCTGTCGGCGCAGCCGTCGGAAGGCGGCGGCCGGGCTCTCCTGTTCCTGCCGCCCCAACCGTTCCCACGCGGCGTTTCCGCGGTGTTCGGCGATGGCGCGCAGCCGGTCGGCGAGGTGGTCGGGGATCTCGCCCTCGCCCAGGATTTCCTCCAGGCGCTCGATCGCGGCGCGGGCGGCGGTGTTCTGGACCTGCGCCTCGGCGAGCGCGCGGTCGTGGCCGTCGTTCGCGCGGACGCCCAGTTTGCGGATCAGCGCGGGCAGCGTCAGCCCTTGCAGCAGCAGCGTCCCTACGGTCACCACGAAAGTCAGCAGCACCACCACGTCCCGCCCTGGCATGTCCAGCGGGATCGCCGCCGCCGCGGCCAGCGACACCACCCCGCGCATCCCGGCCCACGAGATCACCGTGACCACCTGCCACCCCGGCCGGGACTCCCGCTTCCTGATGCGCGGCGACAGCCACCGCGGTATGTGCGCGGCCGGGAACACCCACACGAACCGGCTCAGGATCACCGCGGCCAACACCACGGCCGACGCGCCGAGCAGCTCCCAGTCGGGTTGGGCGTCGGATACCACTGTGCGCAGTTGCAGGCCGATCAGCGCGAACACCAGCGCCTCCAGCAGCACGTCGACCGACCGCCACACCGCGAACTCCTGCAGCCGCGTCGAGAACCCGGCGGCGGGCGCGTTGTGCCCGAGGTACAGCCCGGCGACCACCACCGCCAGCACGCCGGACACGTGCACCTCCTCCGCGAGCAGGTACGCGCCGAACGGCACCAGCAGGCCCAGCGCGCTCTCCAGCACCCCGTCGCCAAGGCGGAGCCGGATCGCGTGCACGACCACGGCCAGCACCAACCCCACCGCCACGCCGCCGACCGACGACACCACCAGCGTCAGCACGCTCTCCCCCCAGGAGAACGCCGCCGCCCCGGCCACCGCGACCTTGAACGCCGTCAGTGCCGTCGCGTCGTTGCCGAGGCTCTCCCCGGTCAGCAGGGTCATCGCCCGCCGCGGGAGGCCGAGTTTGCGCCCGATCGCCACCGCCGCCACCGCGTCCGGCGGCGCCACCACCGCGCCGAGCACCAGGGCCGACGCCAACGGCAGTTCCGGGATCACCAGGTGCGCCACGACGCCGACGACAGCCGTGGTGAACAGCACCAGCCCGACCGCGAGCAGCCCGATCGGCCGCAGGTTCGCCTTGATGTCCAGATACGAGCTGTCCAGCGCGGCCGAGTACAGCAGCGGCGCCAGGACGAGCACGAGCACCAGTTCCGGGTCGAGCCGGAACTCGGGCATTCCCGGAATGAAGGACGCCGCCAGCCCCACCGCCACCAACAGCAGCGGCGCGGGCCAATCGAGCCGCTTGGCGAACGCGGTGACCGCCAGCGACCCCGCGAGCAGGAGGAGAAGTTCCACGCACGCCTCCTTCGTCGTTGTGCGTAAGGATTGCCCATCCGGGCTCACCAGGCACGCGAAGGAGACGGCGATGACCTGCGAACACGCGAACGCACTGCCCGGCGAGGTCGCCCCGGACGCCGAGGACCACTGCCCCGACTGCCGCGCCGCGGGCGAGCAGCACTGGGTCCACCTGCGCCAGTGCCTCACCTGCGGGCACGTTGCCTGCTGCGACTCCAGCCCCAGAAAGCACGCCACCGCCCACCACGAGGCGACCGGACATCCGGTCATGCGCTCGTACGAACCCGGTGAGCGGTGGCGCTGGTGCTATGTGGACTCGCGGATCGTCTAGCGCCGCGGGAAGGTCTCCGCGCGCGAGGCGACAGCGATGTCCGGGTTGTCGGTGAACACACCGTCGACGCCCGCCGCCCAGAACGCGGACAGTTCGCCGAAGAGGTTGCCGTAGTCCGACGGCACGGCCGACGAGCGCAGGTTCGCGGGCAGGAAGTTGTTCTCCACCCGGAAGGTGTACGGGTGCACCTTCAGCCCGGCGGCGTGGGCGTTGCCCACCAGCGCGGTCGGCGCGGCGAGGTTGCCCGCCGCGTCGCGCGGGATGACCTGGTCCTTGGCCGGGCCGACGCCATGGGCGTAGGTCGCCACCTCGCGCAGGCCCGCCGGGGTCAGCAGGTCGGCGTACGTACGCGGGTCGCCCGCCGCGACGAAGTCGTAGGGGGCGCCGGTGGCCGAGGTGAGCTGGATCAGCGGCACGCGCAGTGTGCGGCTCAGTGACTTCAGATTGCCCACCTCGAAGGACTGCACGAACACCTTGGCGTTGCGCCGGTTCAGGCCGTTGCGGTTGAGCGCGTCGACCAGCTTGGGCTCCAGTTCCAGGCCGAGCGCGCGGAAGTACGTCGGGTGCTTGGTCTCCGGGTAGATGCCGATCTCCCGGTCCAGCTCGCGCGAGAGCCGCTTGCTCAGGTCGATGATCTCCTGCAGCGTCGGCACCTGGTAGCGGCCGTCGTAGACGGTGTTCTGCTGGCGCAGCGCGGGAATCCGCTCGACGGCGCGCAGCGTCTTGAGCTCGGCCAGCGTGAAGTCCTCGGTCCACCAGCCGGTGACCTGGACGCCGTCCAGGTTCTTGGTCACCCTGCGGGTGGCGAACTCCGGGTGGGCCGCCACGTCGGTGGTGGTGCCGATCTCCGGCTCGTGCCGGGCGACCAGCACACCGTCCTTAGTGGACACCAGGTCGGGTTCCACGTAGTCGGCGCCGAGCCGCGCGGCCAGCTCGTACGAGGCGAGGGTGTGCTCGGGCCGGTAGCCCGACGCGCCGCGGTGGCCGAGCACGAGCGGCCCGGCCGAGCGGCCGCGGCGGTCCTGGTCGCTGTCCGGGGTCGCGCTCGCGGTGCTCAGCGTGGCGACGCCGAGCAGGGCGAGCGCGCACACGGCAACGCCCGCCAGCCGGGTTCGGAGCATGGGTGACCTCCTTGGTGTGGTGACCGGGCAACCCTGGTCGCGCACCGCGTCGCCAGGACCACCGGAGGGCGAAGGGCGCCCTACGCACTGGTGAACGTCGGTCACAGCGTTGCCCCTTCTGTGTGATGCCTACCACCGGTAGCGTGCGGTCGGGTATCCACGCACCACCGAGGAGGATGGTTGGCCCGCACCGTCGACCCGCCCGCCGAGCCGGTTCAGCGCGTCGATCCGGCGGACGTCGTCGGCGCGCACGACGAGGAGCGCCCCGCCCGCAGGCTGACCGGCCGCTGGGAACTGCTGGTCTGGGCCGCGGCGGTCGGCATCGCGCTGCTGGTGCTCAAGCAGGTCTTCTGGCCCTTCGCCACCGGCAACCAGTACTACCTGGTGATCTTCCTCGGGCTCACCCTGCCGCTGGTCTTCCTCACCTACCGCCCGACAGTCAAGCGACGCGACCCGGACAACCCCGGCGTGCTCGACTGGGTACTGGCAGGCGCCGCGCTGCTGGTCGGCCTCTACCCGGTACTTCCCTTCGGCGGCAACGGTTTCGCGGGCGGCTACGACGCCTTCCTCGACCGGCCGACACTGTCCACACCGGACGTCATCGCGGGCGCCCTGCTGCTCGTGCTGGTCCTGGAGGCCACCCGCCGCACCACCGGCCTGATGCTGCCGATCGTCTGCCTGGCCTTTCTCGCGTTCGCCTACTACGGCGGTTTCCTCCCGCAGAACTGGGACCTCGCGCACGCGGGCATCGACTTCACCCAGATCCTCAACGCGCTCTACAACGAACAGAGCGGGTTCTACGGCGTGCCGCTCGACGTCGCCGCGACCTACATCGTGCTGTTCACCATCTACGGCGCCGTGCTCAACGCGTCCGGCGCGGGCACGTTCTTCGTCGACTTCAGCTTCGCGCTGTTCCGCCGCTCGCGCACCGCCGCCGGGCGCACCGCGGCCATGTCGGGCTTCCTGCTCGGCACCGTGTCCGGCTCGGGCACCGCGACCACGGTCACCCTCGGCTCGATCACCTGGCCCGTGCTGCGCAAGGCGGGCTACCCCAAGGAGAACGCGGGCGGCCTGCTTGCCGCGTCCGGCATCGGTGCGATCCTCTCGCCGCCCACGCTGGGCGCGGCGGCGTTCATCATCGCCGAGTACCTGCAGACCTCGTACCTGACCGTGCTGGTCTGGGCGATCGTGCCGACGCTGCTCTACTACCTGGGCATCGTGTTCGCCGTCGAGGCCGACGCCCGCCGGTTCGGCGCCAAGCCGGTGCACGTGCCCACCCCGGGCGTCTGGCCGCTGCTCAAGCGCGGCGGCTACCACTTCGCGTCGCTCGCGATCATCGTCGTATTCCTGGCGCTGGACATCCCGCCGTTCACCGCCGTCGTCTACGCCACCGGGGTCGCGGCGCTGTTCGCGCTCACCGCCCGCGCGCTCCAGTCGGGCGGCGTCACCGGCGCGGTGCTGCGCACCTGGGTGCGCGACCTGGCCGACGCCCTCGCCGAGGGCATCCGCGGCGCGCTGCCGGTGATCGCCGTGTGCGCGGCCGCCGGGATCATCACCTCGACCATCACCAAGACCGGTCTCGGCCTCGAACTCGCCGCCGCGCTCGTCGACGCGGCGCGGGCGCTGGCCTCCGACCCGGCGATCGTGCTCGCGCTGACCGTGGTGTTCGCCGCCGTCGCGGTGAGCGTGCTGGGCCTGGCCGTGCCGGTGACCGCGTCGTTCATCATCTCGTGGGTCGTGCTCGGTCCGGCGCTGATCAACCTGGGGGTGGCGCCCGAGGAGACCGCGATGTTCATCTTCTACTACGCGGTGCTCTCCGAGGTCACACCGCCGACCGCGCTCGCCGCCGTCGCCGCGGCCGCGATCACCGGCGGCTCGGTCATCGGGACCATGTGGCAGACCTGGAAGTACACGCTGCCCGCGTTCCTGGTGCCGATCGCCTTCGTGCTCACCCACAACGGCGCGGCGCTGCTGTTGCAGCGCCCGCTCGGCGTCGTGCTCTGGGTGACCGCGGCGTCGGCCGCGGGTGTCGCCGCGCTCGCGGTGGTCACCGGGGGCTGGCTGTTCGGCCCGGCCCGCTGGCCCGAGCGCGCGCTGTGCGTGCCCGCCGCGCTCTTGCTGCTCTACCTGGAGCCGCTGTCGGTCGGCATCGGCATCGGCTTCCTGGCGCTCGCGGTTGTCGTGCACCTGGTCACCCGCAGCAAATCCACCCCCATCGAGGAGAACGTCCATGCGTAACCGAGTTGTGCTCACCGCGCTGGCGGTAGCCCTGGTCGCCGCGGGCTGCGGCGGCAAGCGCACCGACACCGGCAGCGGCGGCGCCACCGACGGGCCGGTCGCCTGCGAGGCCACCGAGGGCCGTATCACCATCGCCACCGGCAACACCGGCGGCGTCTACTACGCCCTCGGCGGCGGCCTCGCCCAGCTCATCAGCAACAACACCAAACTCAAGGCCACCGCGGCGGAAACCGGCGCGTCGGTGCAGAACATCCAGCAACTCGTCGCGGGCGACTACGACGTCGCGTTCTCCCTCGCCGACTCCGCGGCCGACGCCGTCGGCGGCAAGGGCAGCTTCGAGGGCAAGCCGGCGCAGATCCGCGCCCTCGCCCGGATCTACCCGAACTCCACCCAGGTCGTCGTCCGCACCGGCAGCGGCATCAAGTCCGTCGCCGACATGCGCGGCAAGAAGATCTCCACCGGCTCGCCCAAATCGGGCACCGAGGTCATCGCCAACCGGCTGATCAAGGCCGCGGGCCTGAACCCGGACAGCGACGTCCAGGCCCAGCGGCTCGCCCTGCGGCCCACGGTCGACGGCATGAAGGCGGGCCAGATCGACGGCCTGGTCTGGTCCGGCGGCCTGCCCACGCCCGAGTTGACCGACCTGTTCACCTCGCTCAAGGGCCAGGTCGAGTTCATCGACATCACCCCGTTGCTCGGCGAACTGCGGAAGGTGAACCCGGTCTACGCCACCGGCACCATCCCGGCGGCCACCTATAACCTGCCCGCCGACGTCCCGACGATCGTCGTGCCCAACGTCCTGCTGGTCCGCGCGGACTTCCCGGCAGGCAACGCGTGCGCGCTCACCAAGCTGATCCTGGACAAGAAGGCCGACCTGGTCACCGTCCACCCGGCGGCCAAGGGCATCGACCCGGCCACCGCCGCCGACACCGACCCCGTCCCGCTGCACCCCGGCGCCAAGCAGGCACTGGGAGGCTGACCACCACCATTCGGCAGACACGAGTGGTCACGACCAAGGATTCGTGACCACCGGTCGCAACCACTAGGCTCGGCACTCGTGCGTGTCCTGGTAGTCGGGTCTGGCGCCCGCGAACATGCCCTCGTCCTCGCGTTGTCGAAGGACCACGAGGTGACCGCGCTGGCGTGCGCCCCCGGCAACGCGGGCACCGCCGCGCTCTCGGAGACCTACGGCGTCGACGGCGCCGATCCGGCCGCGGTCACCGAACTGGCCCGCCGCTGGCAGGCCGACCTGGTGGTCGTCGGCCCCGAGGGCCCGCTCGTCCTCGGTGTCGCCGACGCCGTGCGCGCCGCGGGCATCGCCTGCTTCGGCCCGAGCCGCGCGGCCGCCCGGATCGAGGGCTCCAAGGCGTTCGCCAAGGATGTGATGACGGCCGCGGGCGTGCCGACCGCGCACAGCGAGATCGTCGACAACCCGGCCCGGCTCGACGCCGCCCTCGGCCGCTTCGGCCCCACCTGGGTCGTCAAGGACGACGGCCTCGCCGCGGGCAAGGGTGTCGTGGTCACCACCGACCTCGTCATCGCCCGCGCCCACGCCATGACCCTGCTCGACGGGGGCCACCCGGTGCTGCTGGAGTCGTTCCTCGACGGCCCCGAGGTATCCCTGTTCTGCGTGGTCGACGCGGTCGGCACGGTCGTCCCGCTGCTGCCAGCCCAGGACTTCAAACGCGTCGGCGACAACGACGCCGGGCCCAACACCGGCGGCATGGGCGCCTACGCGCCGCTCCCGTGGGCGCCGGACGGCCTGGTCGCGGACGTCGTCGCGCGCATCGTCCAACCGGTCGTCGACGAGCTGATCCGCCGCGGGTCGCCGTTCTCCGGCCTGCTGTACGCGGGCCTCGCGATCACCGCGGCAGGCCCCGAGGTCATCGAGTTCAACTGCCGCTTCGGCGACCCGGAGACCCAGTCGGTGCTGGCACTGCTGCGCAGCCCGCTGTCCGCCCTGCTGGCCGCCGCCGCCCAGGACACCCTCGCCGACCACCCGCCGCTGGACTGGGCCGACGGCTCGGCCGTCACCGTCGTCATCGCCGCCGAGGGCTACCCCGGCCGCCCCCGCACCGGCGACCTGATCACGGGCGCCGAGGCCGAGGGCGTCCTGCACGCGGGCACCCGCCGCCGCGACGACGGCGCCGTGGTGTCCGCGGGCGGGCGGGTCCTGGCCGTGGTCGGCATCGGCGACGACCTGGAATCCGCCCGCGCGGACGCCTACTGCCGGGTCGCCGCCGTCCACCTCGCGGGCTCCCACCACCGCACCGACATCGCCCTGCGCGCCCTCCGCGGCGAGATCGGCATCCCGGTCGGGCGATAACGGGAACCGAACGCCGAGTTTCTGCGTCAAAGCTCAGGTGGGCCTCACCACGCCGTTGGTAGCCTGCGAACCGAGACGACACCGTCACGATGCGTACGGGGGTGCGTGACATGAACATCGGCGCTTCGATCGGAGCGGTCGCCGGGGCCGCACTGGATGCCGCGAATGCCGTGATGAAGAACGTCCCGTCCGCGGGGGGCGGCCACTTCGTCGTCAACCACGACAACATCCTGGCCGCCGCCAAAATCATCCAAAACCAGGTCGACGCCCTCAGCGAGCGACTCGAAGAGGCCCGTTACGAATTGCGGATTGTCGGTCCGGGCGACGATGTCGTGAGTGAGAAGGTCGCCCAAGCCTGGAACGACCGACTTGTCAATGACGACGACTCATACAGCTTTCGGGTGGATGAGTATGTGCAGAGTCTGCGCAACCTCGTGATCCAGTTGATCGACAGCGCCAAGAACTACGGGTACAACGAGGACGAGATCGCCACCGCGCTCGGGGGATCGAGTGCGTAGTCGGATCGCCCTGTCCGCTGCGGTCATCCTGATGATCACTGGCTCCGCCGCGTGCACCAGCACCGAAGCAGGCGCGCCGATAGTGCCGACCTCTTCGGTCGGCACTGGGCCGTCGCCATTCGCCACAAGTTCGAGCCCGTCCAGCGGAAGTTCGCCCACGGTGGCGATTCCGGCGCGGCCCGTAGAGCTGAAGCTCGATGCCGTCGAGCCGTGCGCGCTGTTCACCGCTGCTCAACAGGCACAGTTGAAGGTCAACCGGACCCGCGCCAGGACCAACGGCACGGAAAATCTATCGCGGTGCGAAGGAATGCGTGCTGAATGTCTCCGCCCAGGAGCCGTTCTACGACTATTCGGCGACGTTGGTGACCACCGAGGGCATCGAGCTCTGGTTGTCCGGGAAGCGCAACGTGGATGCCGAACTCGCCTCCGTCGGCGGGTTCGCCGCCGCGAGGTACTACCTCAAAGGCGGCGGCGGGCCCACCAGTTTCGAGTGCATCACCGCCGTGGATGTCGCCAAGGGACAGCAACTGCAGGTCAGGGTGGCATTGACCAGCCGGGGCGCGTTCACTCAGGATCAGATTTGTCAGATGAGCGAGCAGGCCGCGGGCCTGGCATTGACCACATTGCAGACGCTCGGGTGAGGGCTGACATGCAGGAGACCGGCTCGGCGTCGCGCTCGGGGGCGAGACTGTTGACTAGTCGGGTCGTTCTGCTGTTGGTGTCGGTCGCGCTGGTGATCGGCGCTGCTGCTTGCACCAGTACCGAACCCGGTATGGCGACAACGCCTGTCCTGGACGAGCCGACCATCAGCGAGTCGCCGCCCCCCTCGTCCAGCAGCGGCTTGCCTGGCGTGACGATTCCGCCGCGACCTGAGGAACTGAAACTCGACTCGGTCGAGCCTTGCGCCCTGGTGACCGCCGCGCAACGAACCCAGTTGACAGTCAACAGGGCTCGCTCACTCATCACAGGCGGCGAGACCTATCGGGGCATGAAGCGGTGCGCGCTCGAAGTGTCGGCGCGTGAGCCGTTCTACACCTACTCGGTACTCTTGGTGACGACAGAGGGAATCGGACCTTGGTTGACCGAGAAGCGCAACGTCGATGTCCAGCTTGTGACGGTTGGCGGGTTCGCTGCGGCGCAGTACTACCTCAAGGGCGGCGGCGGACCCAACAGCTCGGAATGCACCACTTCTGTGGATGTCGCCAACGGCCAGCAGTTGATGGTCACGATGCTGTTGACCAGCCGGGGCGCGTTCACTCAGGATCAGATTTGTCAGATGAGCGAGCAGGCCGCGGGCCTGGCATTGACCACGTTGCAGACGCTCGGGTGAGGGGCTGACATGGCAGGGGACAACGGGCTAGGCGACCTCCGCTTCGAGGGCTACAGCCACGGGGCGCTCGCCGACGAGTTGGACATGCTGCGGCAGGGGCCGGGCTCGGAGAGCCTGTTCAAGGCCGTCCGTGCGCTCATGCAGATCGCGGACGGGCTGGCCGACACGGACCGGACCCTGCGCGAGGAGCTGGCCAAGATCGGTGTGGAGTGGGAAGGCGCGGCGTCCGCGGGCGGGACCGAGGCCACCAGGAACTCCGGCATCTACGCCGAAGAGGCGGTGCCGAACGTGGCCCACTCGGCGGGCGGGGTGAGTGAGCAGGGCGACCAGTTCTCCCATACCCGCAACGGTGCCCCCGGGGGCGACGAGCTGCGCGGGCCGAGCAAGCTCAACGGGTTCGACCGGTTCGCGGGCGCGCTCGGCCACACCACCGACAACGCCAAGCAGGTGCAGGCGACCAACGCGGCCCACCAACAGGCGGTCGCGGCGATGAACGGCTACAGCCAGGGCAGTCAGGCCGCGCTCGGCAACTACCAGTCGCTGCCGGTGCCGCCGGGGTTGGATCTGGTGGCGACTCCGGTGCAGGTGCGCGGGACGACGGGGGCGCAGGGCTTCGGCAGCGACCCCGGGTCGTTCACCCCGGGCGGGTCGGCGGCGGCGCCGGGCGCTCCTGGGTCGGCGGGGCAGGGTGGCGGCCACGGTTCCGCGGGATTGCCTGGCATCCCGGGCGGCGGCAACCCCGGGCTCCCGGGTCGGTCGATGGGCGTCGGGCCGGTCGGGCCGAACTTCGGCGGGCTGCCGGGCGGTGGTCCCGGGTTCCCCGGCGGCCTCCGCCCAGGGTTTCCCGGCCCGCTCATGGGTGACATCGCCGCGGTCGCGGGGATGGCGGGGGCCGGTGGCGCGGGTGCCGCGGCAGGTGCGTCGGCGCGGAAGGATCGGGTGGTCCGCGGGGGCGGCGCTGGTGTGGCCGGCGACGGTCCAGATGGTCGGCCCGCGCGGTCGACCAGCGCGATCGCCAACGTGCCCGAGGAGGAGGCGCGCGCGGCGCGCAACGCGGAGCGGCTCGGGGCGAAGGCGGGCAGGCCCGCGTCGTCGCTGATGCAGCCCGCGGCGGGGGCCGGGGCGCCAGGCGAGGACGACGAGGAGCACGTGCGCAAGTACGGCATCGACTCCGACGACGTTTTCGGCGACGACCGGCTCGTGGTGTCGCCGGTGCTCGGCAAAGACGACGACGACTGAGGGTCCACTTGTCCAACAGCGTGGTGCTCTCGACGCTGGAGTTCGACGTGCTCTGGGCGGCCGAGCGGCTGCCCCGGCGGCACGTCGCGCTCGACGTCGCCAGTCCGGGGCGGACGCACACCGAGCGGGCCGAACTGGTGGCCGCGGCGTTCGGCACGCTCGAAGAGCGCGGCCTCGCCGAGGGCACCCGGGCCGTGCCCGAGCTGGCCGACCGGCTGAGCCTGCTCGCGCACCCGCGGCTCAGCATCGATAGCTGGGTGTGGACCGACCACGAGATCGCGGCCCTGGCCGTGGTGTCCGGCGACGAGGGGATGCTCGCCGTTGTCGACGGCGACGAGGTGTGGCTCATCCCGGCCCGCGCGACGGCCATCGCGGAGGCCGCGGTGTCGATCGCGGGCGACGTGCAGGCGGGCACGGGCCGCTCGGTGAGCCTGCCGACCGACGTGCTCGTCGCGGCAGACGCCGGGTCGGGTGGCGAGCCGCACGCGATGGTCACCACATTGCGCGAGAGCGGCGTCGTGCTCCGCGACGCCCAGGCGCTGGCCGCGATGTTCACCGGGATGGGCAGCCGCGGCCAGCTCGGCGTCGAGCGCACCCAGCGTGACCAGCGCCGCAAGCGCGCCGACCGGGTCGTCGCGTTCCACGACACCGCTGCGGGCCGCTACCTCTACCTGGCCCGCCCCAGCAATGACGGCCGGATGTGGAGCACGGTCACCCCGGCCGACAACGCCCGGTTGGCGGCCTGCGTGTGGGAACTGCTCGACGAGGTGTGATCGGCCATAGGCTGCGGTCATGCATGCCCGTCTACTCAAGGTCGCCGCCCGCTCGGCAGTGCCGCCGTTCCACGTGATGGACGTGCTGGTCGCGGCCAACGCCCGGCAGCGGGCGCACGGCGACGTGATCTCGTTTGCCGCGGGCGAGCCGTCAACGGGCGCGCCGCGGGCCGTGCGGTTCGCGGCGGCGGAGGCGTTGGGCACGAGCCCCCTGGGCTACACCGAGCAGTTGGGCGTTCCCGTGCTGCGGGAGGCCATCGCCGGGCACTACGGGCGGCGGTACGCCCTCGACGTGTCGGCGCACGACGTCGTGGTGACCACGGGGTCCTCAGGCGGGTTCCTGCTGGCCTTCCTGTCCGCGTTCGACGTCGGTGACCGGGTCGCGCTGACCCGCCCTGGCTACCCGGCCTACCGCAACATCCTCACCGCGCTGGGCTGCGAGGTCGTCGAGCTGCCGTGCTTCCAGCCGACCGTGGCCATGTTGGACGACGCGGGCCCGCTCGACGGGCTGATCCTGGCGAGCCCGGCGAACCCGACCGGCACCGTGCTCGACCCGGCCGAGTTGGCGGCCATCGCGGGCTGGTGCGCCGAGCGCGGGGTGCAACTGGTCAGCGACGAGATCTACCACGGCATCTCCTACGGCGCCGAGACCAGCTCGGCGTGGCAGTACTCGCGCGAGGCCGTGGTGGTGAACTCGTTCTCCAAGTACTTCGGGATGACCGGCTGGCGGCTGGGCTGGCTGCTCGTGCCGCAGCGGCTGCACCGCGCTGTCGACTGCCTGACCGGCAACTTCACCATCTGTCCGCCCGCGATCTCGCAGCTCGCCGGGGTGGCCGCGTTCGACGAGGAGACCTACGCCGAGCAGGACGGCCACCTGGTCCGCTACGCCGCCAACCGCGCGCTCGTGCTCGACGGGCTGCGTGAGCTCGGCATCGACCGGATCGCCCCGGCTGACGGCGCCTTCTACGCCTACGCCGACGTGTCCCACCTGACCCACGACTCGATGAGCTTCTGCCAGCGGCTGCTCGCCGAGACCGGGGTGGCCATCGTGCCGGGCATCGACTTCGACCCGGAGCACGGGAACCGGTTCGTCCGGCTCTCCTTCGCGGGCGCGACCGAGGACGTCGCCGAGGGCATGCGCAGGCTCGGTGCCTGGCTGCGGCCCTGACGGGAACCAACGGTCCGGGCCGGCCGTTCAGTCATCGAGACCAAGCAGCGGGGAGGCGGCGGTCATGGTTCTGAAGATCATCGGCGCGGTGATCGTGATCTGGCTGGCGTTCAGCCTGATCGGATTCATCTTCAAGGCGGTCGGCACCTTGCTCATCGTGGCCGCCGTGGCGACCCTCGGTGTGGTGGCCTATGGCGCGATCAAGGGCAAGGCGGGCCACAAGCAGATCCGGTAGCCACTGGTCAGACTGCCCGCCCGCGGGTGAGGATGGCGGCGTGTCCGACATTCCCACGCCCGGCGAACGCAAAGTCGACCCGCTCGAACCCAGGCTGACCGCCTGGGAGGCGCGCACCGACCTTCCCCTGACCGCGCTCGCCGTCGTCTTTCTCGTCGCCTACGCCTGGCAGGTTCTCGATACCGGTGCGAGCCCGACCACCCGCTACGTCCTTGAGGTCGGCCTGTGGGTGGTCTGGGCCGTGTTCGTCGTGGACTACGTGGCCCGCTTGGCGCTGGCCAGGGACCGGCTGCGGTTCGTCCGCAGGCACCTGTTCGACCTGATCGTCATCGCGCTGCCGATGGTGCGCCAGCTCCGCGCGCTGCGGCTGATCACCGTGTTCAAGGTGCTCAACCGGCGCATCGGCAGCGGGATGCGCGGCCGCATCGGCGTCTACGTCGGCGGTACGACCCTGCTGGTCGGGCTCAGCGCGGCGCTGGCGGTGCTCGACGCCGAGCGGTCGGACCCGGACGCCACCATCACCACCTTCGGCGACGCCCTCTGGTGGACGCTGACCACGATCTCCACCGTCGGCTACGGCGACCGCTACCCGATCACTGTGGAGGGCAGGCTGGTCGCCGCGACGCTGATGGTCGGCGGGATCGCCCTGCTCGGTGTGGTGACCGGTGTGATCGCCTCTTGGTTCGTGGAGAAGATCGCAGGCGCGGAACACTCGATCGAGGAGACCACCCGCACCGAGGTGCGGGCGATGCGCGCGGAGTTGGCCGAACTGCGGGCCGACCTCAGGCGCGAACCGGCCGAACAGCCGCGGAACTCGGTGCCGCACTGATCCTGCGCACGACCTCGCCGATGTCGGCGGCCGACACATCCCGGTGCGTCACGAACCGGACCCCACCGGGGATGGCCACGGCGAGCACGCCGACGCGTTCGAGCGTGGACAGCGCCACGGTCACGTCGGGCACCGCGGCGAGCACGATGTTGGTCTGCGGCCGGGAGACCTCCCACCCGAGTTCGGCGAGTCCCTCGGCCAGCGCGACTGCGTTGGCGTGGTCGGCGGCGAGGTCGGGGATGCGGTCGAGCGCGATGAGCCCCGCCGCGGCCAGCACACCGCCCTGCCGCACGCCGCCGCCGAGCATCTTGCGGACCCGCCGCGCCTCGGTGACGAACGTCTTCGAGCCCGCGATCAGCGAGCCGACCGGGGCGCCGAGGCCCTTGCTCAGGCACACCTGCACGGTGTCGACGCCGACGGTCAGCGCGGCGGGCGGCACGTCCAGCGCGATGGCCGCGTTCCACAGCCGGGCGCCGTCGAGGTGCACGCGCAGCCCGGCATCCCGAGCGGTGGCCACGAGCTTGGCGTGCTCGTCGGGCGGGGTGACGACGCCGCCCGCAAAGTTGTGCGTGTTCTCCAGGCACAGCAGCCGGGTGCGCAGGGCGTAGTAGGGCGCGGTGCCCGCGGCCTGGGCGCGGATGTCGTCCAGCGCGATCCGGCCGGGTCCGCCGGACCACTCCAGCGGGTGCGGCATGCCGCCCGCGAGCCAGGCGGCGCTGCCCAGTTCGGCCTCCAGCACATGCGAGGAGCGCGCGGCGAGGAACCGGTCCCCGCGTTGCAAGTGGATCATCAGCGCGATCAGGTTGCCCATCGTCCCGCTGGGCACCCAGAGTGCCGCGTCGACCCCGAGCAGGTCCGCTGCCCGCTCTTCGAGTCTGCGCATGGTGGGGTCGTGGTCGAGCACGTCGTCGCCGACCTCGGCGGCGGCCATGGCCACCCGCATGGTCTCGTCTGGCTGGGTCACGGTGTCTGAGCGGAGGTCGATCCGGCGCACTGGGGTCACGATCCGATCACACCACAGCAGGCAATATCACTACACGCGAGGTCGGTCGGCGGGGGTGGCGTGCGTCTCATCGGGGTCTCGTGCAACCGTTGAGCGGGGTACGTCCGTCCCCTGATCGCAGAGATGACGAGCGGAGAGCGTCCGCGTGGACCAACGCGAGGAGCAGGAGTTCGCGGAGTACTTCGCCGCCCGGCGAGATGCCGTGCGGAGAACCGCGTACATGCTCTGCGGCGACTGGCATCGGGCGGACGATCTCACGCAGACCGCGTTCGTCGCACTGCACCGGAGCTGGCGCAAGATCCGGGACCGCGGGGCCCTGGACGCCTATGTCCGGCGCAGTGTGGTGCGGGCGCTGATCGACGAGACCCGGCGTCCCTGGCGGCGCGAGCGCCACGTCGAGCAGTTGCCCGAAGTGGCGACCGGCGACGGGGAGATCGGCGACGCGGTGGCCACGCGGTCGGCGTTGCTCGACGGTCTGTCGCGGGTGCCGCCGCGTCAGCGGGCGGTGCTCGTGCTGAGGTTCCTGGAGGGCTTGGACGTCGCGGGCACCGCCGAGGCGCTCAAGTGTTCGGAGGGAACCGTGAAGAGCCAGACGGCTCGCGGGCTCACCGCCCTGCGGGACGTGCTGGGCGACGCGTTGGACGACCTGAGGTCAACGCCGTGAGATCGGCCGTGCGGATCGGGAGGTGGATGTAGATGGATGAGCGAAGGATTTCGGAGTTGTTCCAGGAGGCGGTCCGCGACGTCCCCCCGCCCTCCTTCGACCGGGGCGATGTGACCGCCGAGTCGGCCAGATTGACCCGAAAGAGGAACGGCGTCCTGGCTGGATCGGCGCTAGGATTCACGTTACTGGCAGGCGCGGTTCTCGCGGGCGTGCTGGTGCGAGGTGGCACGGATGGCGGCGTAGATAACGGTTCGGCCGCACCAGCGAATGCATCGGCTGCGGATGGTAACGAAACGCTTGCTCCATACGAGGTAGCTTCTGACGGACCCGGCGCCCGATCCGAGCAATCGGCGGCGGCGGACTCCAGTTTCCCGTCGGCGACGCCCAAGCAGGGGGGCCCGCCGAGTGGGAATGCCGGCTATGAAGCTGGCAGCACCCCTGGTGGGTGCGGAACGGCGGACCGGGGGCTCGCTGCTGCCCTCGCGGGCGAGCTCCCGGCCGCCACTTCCCCTGGCACGCCTGAGGCGTCCCCCTTGACCTGCCCGTCCGGGACGAACGCGGTCGCGTTCACCGTGCAGAACGGTCCCCGCAAGGGCTTCCTGTCGATCATGGTGGCGCCCGCGGACGCGAAGTTCATCCTGCAGCCGCCGTGGGCGGACCGGCCTTCTGGCACGGTCGGTGCGGTCGTGAAGGCCCCGTCGGGCAAGTCGGTCATCGTGGTTGTCGAGCCTGTGCTGGGTTCCGCCGCGCCGCCGCTGGACGCGGGCGAGGTGCGGCGCATGGCGGAGGCGCTGGCGCCAGGGTTCTGAGCACGACCTGGCACCATCGTCGCACCATGACCACCGCCAGTACGCCCAAAGGTGAGCGCCGCAAGCAGGCCCTCGTGTCGGCGGCCGCCGACCTGCTCATCGAGGGCGGCTTCGACGCCGTGCGCCATCGTGCCGTCGCCGAGCGCGCGGGCCTGCCGCTGGCCTCCACCACGTACTACTTCGAGTCGCTCGACAAGCTGATCATGGCCGCGCTGGAGTTCCACGGACGGTCCGAGCTGGCCCGCGGCCGTGCCGTGCTGGACGAGTTGGCCGCCCGATCGCGCGGGCCGGAGGCGCTGGTGGAGCTGGTGCTCGACCAGTTGCTCGGCCCGGTGCGCGACAACGACTTCGACGCGGTGCTGCTGCGCTACGAGCGGCTGGTGGCCACCGGCCGCAGGCCGTACCTGCGGGCACTGATGCTCGACCTGGGTAGTGAGCTGCGCACGCTGCTGCTGGAGACCTTCGCCCGGTCGGGCGCCCCGATCGACGCCGTGCGGCTGGAGCAGCTCATCGCGCTGGTCGACGGCGCCGTGGTCAACGCGCTCATCGAGGTCGACCCCGACCCGCGCGCCGCCGCCCGCCGCATGCTGCGCGACGTGCTGGACTGACCGGGCGGGCCGGTAAGCTGGTCCGACGTGACCGCCGCGCGCAAGCCCCGCATCCCCAATGTCCTCGCAGGCCGCTATGCCTCGGCCGAGCTGGCCCTGTTGTGGTCGCCAGAGGAGAAGGTGCGGATGGAGCGCGAGCTGTGGCTCGCCGTGCTCACCGCGCAGGCGAACCTGGGGGTCGAGGTGCCGGCCGGTGCCGTCGAGGACTATCGCCGGGTGCTGGCCGACGTCGACCTCGCGAGCATCGCCGAGCGCGAACGGGTCTCCCGGCACGACGTGAAGGCGCGCATCGAGGAGTTCAACGCGCTGGCGGGCCACGAGCACGTGCACAAGGGGATGACCTCCCGCGACCTCACCGAGAACGTCGAGCAGGTGCAGGTGCGCCGCTCGCTGGAGTTGGTGCGGGCGCGCACGGCGGCGGTGCTGGCGCGGTTGGCGCGACTGGCCGCCGAGCACGCCGACCTGGTCGTCACCGGTCGCTCGCACAACGTCGCCGCGCAGGCCACGACGTTGGGCAAGCGCTTCGCCAGTGCGGCAGACGAGCTGTTGGTCGCCTGCACCCGGCTCGACGAGTTGATCTCCCGGTACCCGCTGCGCGGCGTCAAGGGGCCGGTCGGCACCGCGCAGGACATGCTCGACCTGCTCGGCGGCGACCCGGCCAAGCTGGACGAGCTGGAGCGCACGGTGGCCGAGCACCTGGGCTTCGCGTCGGTGCTGACCAGCGTCGGCCAGGTCTATCCGCGTTCGCTGGACTACGACGTGGTGTCCGCGCTGGTGCAGCTCGCCGCCGCGCCGTCGAGTCTGGCCAAGACGATCCGGCTGATGGCGGGCCACGAGCTGGTCACCGAGGGGTTCAAGCCCGGCCAGGTCGGCTCGTCGGCAATGCCGCACAAGATGAACACGCGCTCGTGCGAGCGGGTCAACGGCCTCGCGGTGGTGCTGCGCGGCTACGCGTCGATGGTCGGCGAGCTGGCGGGCGACCAGTGGAACGAGGGCGACGTGTCCTGTTCGGTGGTCCGCAGGGTCGCCCTGCCGGACGCCTTCTTCGCCGTCGACGGCCTTCTGGAGACCTTCCTGACCGTGCTGGACGAGTTCGGCGCGTACCCGGCGGTGGTGGCCCGCGAACTCGACCGCTACCTGCCGTTCCTGGCCACCACGAAGGTGCTCATGGCCGCCGTCCAGGCGGGCGTCGGCCGCGAGACCGCGCACGAGGCGATCAAGGAACACGCTGTCGCGGTGGCCCTGGCCATGCGCGAGCAGGGCATCGAGCGCAACGACCTGCTCGACCGCCTCGCCGCCGACGACCGCCTCCCGCTCGACCGCGCCCGGCTCGACGCCCTGCTCGCCGACCGGCTGCCGTTCACCGGCGTCGCGGGCGCGCAGGTGGCGGCGGTGGTCAAGCGCGTGCAGGACGTGTTGGCGCGGTTCCCGGACGCCGCGGGTTACGTCCCGGCGGCCATCCTCTAGTGGGCCACTAGCCGACAGCCACCTGGAGGACGGCCGAGTCGCCCGACCGCGCGGTCAGCACGCGCTCGGCCGAGCCGCTGTTCACCGCGATGGCCACGTGCCCGGCCGAGTCCACCAGCACGACGGACGCCCCGGCGGGCACGTCCGCGAACGTCCGCCCGAGCACCGCATCGACCGAGCCTTCGCCGACCTGAGCGTGCACCCGAGTGCCGAGCGTGGCACCGGTTGCGGCGAGGTCGGCGGCGGTCGCGGCGAGTTGCAGGTTGCCGAAGATGTCCGTGCCGAGCACCTCGGTGGTCAGCCTGCCTGCCGTCGCGACTGTCGTCGGCGCGGGTAGCCGGGACAGGGTTGTCGGGTCGACGGCTGGGCCGAGCGCGGCCGGGGCCACGCCCGCGGCCAGGTGGGCGGCGGCGGGGGCGAAAATGTCGCGGCCGTGGAAGGTCGCGGACACAGGTTCGAGCCGGTACTCGGTCAGTTCGTGCGCCCCGGTGATGCCGCCCAACGCCTCGGCGGCGGGCACGAGCAGGCCGTTGTCCGGGCCCACCAGGACACCGTTGTCGGTGACGACCGCGATCGGCCTGCGCGCCGTGCCGACACCCGGGTCCACCACGGCCAGGTGCACCGCCCTCGGCAGGGACGGCACGGTCTGCGCGAGGACGACCGCGCCGCGGCGGATGTCCTGCGCGGGCACGGCGTGCGTCACGTGCAGCACCCGCGCGGCGGGTGCGATCCGGGCGATGACGCCCTCGCAGGCCGCGGTGAACCCGCCGTCGAGGCCGTAATCGGTGGTGAACGAGATCCAGTCGTAGCCCATTCGGGGAGTCTCGCAGCCACCCGTTGCACCCGGTGCAAGCGTGGTGCCAATCGGGGAGTCCGTAGGCTGCCCGACCGTGGCCACGCTCGCTGACTACCCCAAGATCGCCGCGGGCAAGGTCCGCGAACTGCACGCGATCGACGACGAGCACCTCCTGCTCGTCGCGTCCGACCGGATCTCCGCCTACGACTTCGTGCTCGACACGCCGATCCCGGACAAGGGCCGCGTGCTGACCGCGATGAGTGTGTTCTGGTTCGAACTGCTGGCCGACCTGGTGCCCAACCACCTGGTGTCGGCCGACGACAACCGCATACCGGCTGAGGTCCGCGGCCGCGCGTTGGTCGTGCGGCGGCTGTCGATGCTGCCGGTGGAGGCCGTCGCGCGCGGATATCTGGCCGGGTCGGGCACCGCCGACTACCAGCGCACGGGCGCGGTGTGCGGCATCGCGCTGCCGGAAGGGCTGGTCGAGGGCTCGCGGCTGCCCGAGCCGATCTTCACCCCCGCCACCAAGGCCGCGCTCGGCGAGCACGACGAGAACGTCGACTTCGCCGCCGTGGCCGCCGAGATCGGGCCTGACCTGGCCGAACGCGTCCGCGACCGGACCCTCGCCCTCTACACCCGGGCCGCCGCGCACGCGCACGAGCGCGGGGTGATCCTGGCCGACACCAAGGTCGAGTTCGGCACCCTCGCCGACGGCACCGTGGTCCTCGGCGACGAGGTGCTCACCCCGGACTCGTCGCGCTACTGGCCCGCCGAGACCTACGCGCCCGGCCGCGCCCAGGCGTCGTTCGACAAGCAGTACGTGCGCGATTGGCTCACCTCGCCCGCGTCCGGCTGGGACCGCGCGGCCGACACGCCGCCGCCCCCGCTGCCCGAGGATGTCGTCGCGGCCACCCGCGCGCGGTACGTGCAGGCATACGAGCAGGTCACCGGTCGGAAATTCGCCGACTGGATCGGCTGACGCTCCGCGCACGACACCTGGGCGCCACCCGGTCGCGCTGTGCTTGGCGGTATGACGGCACGACTCGTGGTTTCACTGTCCGGGATCGGCGCCCGGACGCTGCACCGCTGCGCCGATCTCACCGACGAACTGGAGCGGCGCAAGGTTCCGCTGTCGCTGCTGGTCGCCCCCCGCCTCGCGGGCCCGACGACCGAGTGGGCGCGCACCCGTCGCGACGCCGGGGACGCGGTGCTGATGCACGGGTTCGACCACTCCGTCGAGCCGCGCGCCCGCACGGTTTCGCTGCGTCGCGCGGAGTTCGCCGCCCTGCCCGCGCATGAGGCGGGCTTGCGGCTGACCGCCGCGATGGCCGCCATGGAACGGGTCGGCCTGGTCACCGACAGCTTCGCGCCGCCGCGCTGGACGGCCTCGCGCGGCACGCTGATCGCGTTGCGGCGCAAGGGTTTCACCCAGTGTGCCGACCTGTTCGGGATCCGCGACCTGAGCAGTGGAACCGTGCACCGCGCGCGAGTGCTGAGCATCGGCACCTACGAGCGCGCCGAGACCTGGCGGTGCTTCGCCCTGGTGCTCGCCGCCGCCCGCATCGCGCGCCGGGGCGGGCTGATCAGGCTGGCCGTCGACGCGCCCGACCTCACGCGGCCCGGTCCGCGCCAGGCGTTCCTGGACGCCGTCGACATCGCGCTGCACCACGGCGCGGTCGCCCGCACCTACCCGGACATGCGGAAGGTGGCCGCCGAAACCGCTCGACGGCCACCTTCACGGCAGGATCAGAAGGTCAGCTTCCAGGAGTTGATGTAGCCGGTGTCGGCGCTGTAGACGTCGCGCACCTGCAACTTCCACGTGCCGTTGGCCAGTTCGGACGAGGCGTTGACCGTGTAGGTGGCCACCACGTTGTCCGCCGAGTCGCTCCCGGAGGAGTTCTTCAGCCGGTACGCGGTCCCGTCCGGCGCGACCAGGTCGATCACCAGGTCGCCCCGGTAGGTGTGCACGATGTTGACGTCGACCTTGAGGGTGGCGGGCGCGTTGCCCGCGACCCCGGTGACCGCGATGGCGCTGGTGATGGCCACACCCGCGTCGGGAATGGCCACATCGGCGGTGTTCTCGAAGACCTTGCCGGGCGGCAGGGTGCCGCCCACGGCCTCCTTGGCGTCGACGCGGCCCTCACCGTAGAAGTTGTTCTTTGCGGTGGTGCCCGAGCAGCGGGTGTCGCCGCAGGTCAGGTCGTCGGCCTGGACGGCGAGCTTGGCGCGCAGGTCGGCGACGGTCGCGGTCGGGGTCACGCTGGCCAACAGCGCCGCGACGCCCGCGACGTGCGGGGACGCCATCGACGTGCCGGAGAGCTGCGCGTAGCGGCCACCGGGCACGGTCGAGTAGACGTTGTCACCGGGTGCGGCGACGGCGATCTTGTCGGTGCCGTAGTTGGAGAACGACGACTTCACGTTCGACGAGTTGATCGACGACACGGCCAGCACGCTCGGCAGCTCACCCGGGACGCTCAGGCAGGCGTTGGTCACCGTGCGGGAGGTCGGGGTCGAGTCGTTCGGGCTGGTCGAGTCGGACGACTTGTTCGCCAGGTTGTAGTTCTCGTTGCCCGCGGCGGCCACGTTGAGCACGCCCTTGCCCTCGGCGTACGCGGACGCGCGCTTGACGCCTTCCAGGATCGCCGCCTGGTCGACGTTGCTCGGGCAGTTGAACAGCCACGGGTCGGTGTAGTAGCTGTTGTTGGTGACCTTGAAGCCCTTGTCACCGGCGAAAACGAACGCGCAGATGGTGTTCTCGGCGAAGAACAGCCCACTCGGCGTCTCCGCGATCCGCACCGACGCGATCTTCACGCTCGGCGCCACGCCGATCGCGCCCTTGCCGTTCTTCGCCGCGGCGACGGTGCCCGCGACGTGCGTGCCGTGCTGGCCGGTGTCGCGCCACGAGCCCGCGCGGGTGTCGAGCTTGCCGTAGGCGCACGACCCCGACTTCGTGGCGTCGAAGTTGGGCTTGAGGTCGTAGTGCTGGTCGTCCACACCGGTGTCGAGGATGCCCACGGTCACCGACGGCGAGCCCGTGGTGATCGGCCACGCCTGGTCGGCGCCGATCTGGCTCATGTCGACCCGGACGGTCTCGTTCGCGGTGGGTGTGATCTGCGTCGGAGCGGCCGGGATCGGCGGGTTGGCCACCTCGGTGGGCAGGTCGCTGGTGCGGGTCGCCCCGACCTGCTGCACACCGCTCACCGCGCGCATCCGGGTGGCGAAGTCGGTCGCCGACGAGTGCGCGACGACGACGCCGATCACGTCGTAGGAGGCGTAGACGGTGCCGCCGTTGGTCGCCACCGCCGCCTTGGCCCCCGCGGTGTTGTTCGGGGCGGTGATCACCAGGTAGGACCGGAGACCGGCGGCCGCCGACGCCGCGGGTGCCGCGGCCGAGTCGGGTCCGACCGGGGCGGCGATGGCGGTGCCCGCCCTCGTCGCGACCAGTCCGACGCCGATCGCGGCGGCGGTGGCCGCGCGCCGGAGCCGGCTACTTGAACGCAGGAACACGATGTCCTCCGACAACTCAGGGGGCGTTCCCGTGCCGGTCGGCGCGGGTGCAGGAGCCCCGTCAACAGGTCAGGAGGGCTCCTGGGGAGGTTCGGGACGCGGCTTCGGCGAGAAATCCGCGGAATTGACCCGGGCGGCCCATCAGACCTCGGTCGCCTCGGCGTTCGCCAGCACCCGCAGCGTCGCACCCGCGGGCGCCAGGGTGCTGAACCGGTAGCGCGCGGAGTCGATGCCCGCCGCGCTCAAGGTCAGTTCGTGGATCGGGACCGCGACCCGCGGAGCCACGCCGCGGAAGAACTCGACCGCCTCGGACACCTTCAGCCAGGGCGCGCCGGTCGGCAGGCCGAGCACGTCGATCCGCTGCTCGGGCACGACCAGCGAGTCGCCGGGGTGGTAGAAGGCGCCGTGGTCGACGACGTAGCCGACGTTCGGCGGCATCTCGACCTCGGGGTGGATGAGCGCGTGCTCCCCACCGACGACAGTGATCGCCGCGCCCGCCAGGTCGAGCGCGTCGCCCGGCCGGACGGTGCGCGCCTGGAGCCCTATCTGCTCGACCTCGGCGGCGGAGCCCGGGTCGACCACCAGTTCGGCGTGCTGGTTGGCCGCCATCAGCGCGCCGAGCCGCTCGGTGTCCAGGTGATCGCCGTGCAGGTGGGTGATGAGCACACCGTCGAGATCGCGCAGGTCCTCGAAGCCGTGCGACCACACGCCGGGGTCGATCAGCAGCCGGGCCGACCCGGTCTCCAGCAGGACGCACGAGTGGCCGAAGTGGGTGATCTTCACGCCGCCCAGGGTATCGCCACAGGGTGTACCGCTGGGTAGCTTTGACGCCATGACCACCGTGCAGGCCAAGCCCGAGACCTTCGACTCGCTGAACCCGGCGACCGGCGAGGTCGTCGGCAGCCACCCGATCCACCGTGCCGAGGACGTCCAGGCAGCCGTCGAGCGGGCCAGGTCCGCGGCCGAGTGGTGGGCCGAGCTGGGCTTCGCGGGCCGCGCGGAACGGTTGCAGCGCTGGAAAGGCGCGGTCACCCGGCGGGCCGCGCAGCTCGCCGACGTCGTGCACGTGGAGACCGGCAAGCCGCACGCCGACGCCATGCTGGAGATCATCCTGGCGATCGACCACACCGCGTGGGCGGCGAAGAACGCGCCCAAGGTGCTCGGCCCGAGCCGCCGCTCGTCCGGGCTGCTCATGGCCAACCAGGCGGCGACGGTCGAGTATCAGCCGCTCGGCGTGGTCGGCGTGATCGGGCCGTGGAACTACCCGGTGTTCACCCCGATGGGCTCCATCGCGTACGCGCTCGCCGCGGGCAACGCGGTGGTCTACAAGCCGAGCGAGTACACCCCGGGCGTGGGCAGGTGGCTGGTCGACAGCTTCGCCGAGGCCGTGCCGGAGCACCCCGTGTTCCAGTTGATCACCGGGTTCGGCGACACCGGGGCCGCGCTGTGCCGCGCGGGGGTCGACAAGATCGCCTTCACCGGCTCGGCGGGCACCGGCAAGAAGATCATGGCCGCGTGCGCGGAGACGCTCACCCCGGTGCTGATCGAGGCGGGCGGCAAGGACGCCCTGCTGGTCGACGCCGACGCCGACCTCGACGGTGCCGCCGAGGCGGCGGTATGGGGCGGCATCTCCAACGCGGGCCAGACCTGCGTCGCCATCGAGCGCGTCTACGTGCACGAGAACGTGTACGACGAGTTCGTGGCGAAGGTCGTCGCCATCACCCGCGGCGTGCGCCCCGGCTTCGACGACGAGGCGAACATCGGCCCGATCACCATGCCGTCCCAATTGGACGTCATTCGCAGGCACATCACCGACGCCCTAGCCCGCGGCGGCCGGGCCGTCGTCGGCGGCGCGGACTCCGTCGGCGAGCGGTATGTGCAGCCGACCGTGCTGGTGGACGTCCCGGAGGATGCCGAGGCGGTCCGCGAGGAGACCTTCGGCCCGACGCTGACCATCGCCAAGGTGCGCGACATGGACGAGGCGGTCGAGAAGGCCAACGACTCCAAGTACGGCCTCGGCGGCTCGGTGTTCTCCCGCGCCCGGGGCATGGAGCTGGCGCGGCGGCTGCGGGCGGGGATGGTCTCGATCAACTCGGTGATCAGCTTCACGGGCGTGCCGTCGCTGCCGTTCGGCGGTGTCGGCGACTCCGGTTTCGGCCGCATCCACGGCCCCGAGGGCCTGCGCGAATTCGGCCGGGCGAAGGCGATCACCCGGCAGCGCTTCCGCGCGCCGCTGACCCTGACGACGTTCGCGCGGACCAAGAAGGTGGACGCGCAGGTGGCGAAGCTGATCACCCTCCTGCACGGAAAGCGCCGCTGAGTCACGCTCCCTTGATCAGGTCGGCGGCCTTCTCGGCGACCATGATCGTCGGCGCGTTCGTGTTGCCCCGCGGCACGACCGGCATCACGGACGCGTCCACCACGCGCAGGCCGTCGACCCCGCGCACCCGCAGCGCCGGGTCGACCACGGCCTGCTCCCCGTTGCCCATCGCGCAGGTGCCGACGGGGTGGTAGAGGGTCTGCGTCCAGGCACGGACGTGGTCGGCCAGTTCGGCGTCGGTCAGGTCGCGCGCGGGCAGGAACGGCTGGTCGAGGTAGCGGCGCAGGCCGGACTGGTTGCCGATCTCGATCAGCGTGCGGCAGCCCGCGATGGTCGCGTCGAGGTCGGCGGGATCGGTGTAGTAGGCCGGGTCGATCACCGGGCGCCAGCGCGGGTCGGCGGAGTGCAGCCGCAGCGTTCCCCGGCTCAGCGGCGCCACCAGCGTGGCAGCCGAGGTGAACCCCGGTGCCGTCGGCTCGCGCAAACCGTTGTCGTAGAACATCGTCGGCGCGACGTGGAACTGCATGTCCGGCGCGGCCAGGTCGTCGCGGGTGCGCAGGAAGCCACCCGCTTCGCCTACGTTCGAGGTGAGCGGGCCGCGGCCGGTGGTCTGCCACTGGAGGAGCCGGGCCGGGGTCGAGTAGTCGACGAGGTCGGTGGTGCCCTTGGTGGTCCAGATGACCGGTGCCGCCGGGTGGTCGTGCAGATTCTCGCCGACGCCGGGCAGCGCCACCGCGACCTCGATGCCGACCGCCCGCAGGTGCTCGGCAGGCCCGATCCCCGACAACATCAACAACTGCGGCGAGTTGATCGCGCCACCCGCGAGCAGCACCTCCCGCTCGGCCCGCGCGACCCGGGTTTCGCCGAGCCGCAGGTATTCGACGCCGGTCGCGCGGGCGTTGTCGAGCAGCACGCGGGTCGTGTGCGCGCCGGTTCGGACGGTGAGATTGGGCCGCTTGAGCGCGGGCCGCAGGTAGGCGTCGGCCGTCGAACAGCGGCGACCCTTGTGGCAGGTCACCTGGTAGCGCCCGGCGCCCTCCTGGTCGGCACCGTTGAAGTCGTCGGTCGGCTTGAGCCCGGCCGCGACCGCCGACTCGACCCACGCGGTGCTCAACTCGTGGGTATAGCGCCGATCCTCGACATGCAGCGGCCCGTCGATCCCGTGCAGCGGCCCGCCGAGCCGGGTGTTGCGCTCGGCCTTGACGAAGTACGGCAGCACGTCGTCGTAACCCCAGCCTGCCGCGCCGTGCCCGTCGCGCCAGGTGTCGTAGTCGGCGCGGTTGCCGCGGATGTAGACCATCGCGTTCATCGAGCTGCACCCGCCGAGCGCCTTCATCCGCGGCCAGTAGGCGGTGCGACCGCCCATGTTCTTCTGCTCGACGGTCTCGTAGTTCCAGTCCCACTTGGTCTTGAACAGCGCGGAGAACGCCACCGGGATGCGGATCTCGTCCGCGTCGTCGGCGCCGCCCGCTTCCAGCAGCAGTACCGTCACCGCCGGATCCTCGGTGAGCCTCCCGGCGAGCACGCAGCCCGCACTGCCCGCCCCGACAACGATGTAGTCGAACGACTCCCGGTCGGACATGGGGCCTCCTCGCCAGCGGGTGGTGCCCTGATCTTGCCCCGTCGCCGACCGAAGCGCAGCAGGCAGCTCAGGTCTTGTCGCCCCGTGATCTCGCGCTGTGTGGGATCAGAGGGCGGCCAGAATCTCAGCCTCCTCTTCGGCGGTCAGGCCCGCGCGACGCTCGCGGTCGAGGCCGAGTGCCCGCTCGTGGGCGAGCGCCCCCGCCACCGCGTCGACCAAGGCCCGCGGTGTCAGTCCGGCCGCGAGGGCGGGCGCCATGTCGCGCCCGCCCATCCAGCGGTGCGACTCAGGCAGCCACAGCGGCAGCGATCGCGGCCCGGCCCACGGGTTGATCTTTAATTCGGCCAGCTTCTCCGGCGACACCGGCACCAACTCGACCTCCCCGCCGACCGCGTCGGCGATGCCCCGGAGCAGGCCCCGCAGCGGCACGGCCGGGCCTGCCGCGTCGAAGGTGCCTCCGGTGCCGTTTTCGCCCGAGTCGACAATCCAGGCCGCGAGGTCGCGCACGTCGATGTACTGCATCGAGATGTCCGCGTCGGGCACGACCACCCGGCCGCCGCGAACCATCCGGGCGGGCCAGTAGCCGAACCGGTCGTGCAGATCGTCGGGGCCGGTGATCAGCCCCGCGCGCACGATGAGCGCCCGGTCGCCGAACGCCGCCCGGACGGCGTTCTCACTGGCCACCTTGATCGAGCCGTAGGCGTCCGGGTCGTCTTTGCTCGCCGCGATGCTGTCGACCTGTTCCTCCCGGGGCGGCAGCACCGGATCCCCGACCCCCGTCGGCCGCGCGGAGAAGTCGCTGTACACACTGATCGACGAGATGAACGTCCAGTGCCCGACCTGGTCCCGGAGCGCGTCCAGCGCCCGCCGGACCCACGGGTAGGAGATCGTGGCCACGTCCACGGCGGCGTCGAACCGCTCACCGGCCAACGCCACCAACCCGTCGTCGGCGCCGCGGTCGACCTTGACCAGCGTCGCCCCTTCCGGCACCGCCCCCGACTCCCCCCGCGCCGCGCACACCACGTCGTGCCCGCGCCGCACGGCTTCCGCCGCGACGGCGCGTCCGAGGAACCGAGTACCGCCGAGAACAAGGAGTCGCATGCCTCCACACTGTCCGGTGCGCCACCCCGCCGCCACCGTTCTCGCCACGAGCGAACACGCGAACACCCGTTCGAGCGATAAAGCGCCAACCCGGATCGGACGATCTGCCAGAGGTGAGCTTGCATGTCTTCGTAGACGAATCTTGCCGTCGCGATCGCTACCTGATCGCCGCCGCGAGCCTTGATCCCGGCCAACTCGCGGGCGCGCGCAAGCTGCTGCGCTCGCTACTGCTGCCTGGCCAGCACGAACTCCACTTCAAGAAGGAAACGCCGCAGCGGCGCCGGATGGTCCTATCGCGACTGGTCGATGCAGGCGTTCGCTGCCGGATCTACGTCGCCGACTGCGCGATGGGCCACGAACAGGCCAGGCAGGCGTGCCTGGCTCGGCTCACGGAAGACATCTTGGCGGCGGAAGCGCACCGCCTCGTGCTTGACAGCCGAGATCGCCGGGACCGTTTCGACGCCGCCACCATCCGTGCCGTCCTCGGCAAGGTCGCCCGCGATTCCTGTCTCGTCTACGAACACTTGTGCAGCCATCAGGAGGAGTTGCTGTGGGTCGCGGACGCCGCCGCGTGGGCGTTCGGGGCGGGTGGTGACTGGCTGCGCCGGATCGCCCCGCTCGTGACGGAGGTCGTTACCGTGGCTTAGGTCGTCACCCTGCTCCAGGGCGTTGCTGTGCCCTGGACAGCGCGAAGCCCAGCCGCCGACCGTCCGGACGTGGGCTGGGCTCACTTCCCTGGCTTACGGGCCAGAGCTGAGGTCAGATTAGCCCGCCGCCCGTTGTTCGTCCACTGCGTTCACCCGGTCGTGCGCCAGGTCACCGATGTGCCCGGCTGTCAAGGGTGAATTCCCAGGTCAGGTACGCTTCTGCGGTACCGGCCTTCTCGAACTCAGGAGTAGCCTGCCGTGGCCCGAGTCGTCGTCGATGTGATGCCCAAGCCGGAGATTCTCGACCCTCAGGGTCAAGCCGTCGCGCGTGCGCTGCCGCGGCTGGGATTCGATGGTGTGTCCGATGTCCGTCAGGGAAAGCACTTCGAGCTGGAAGTCGACGACTCGGTCGACGACGAGACGCTCGCGAAGATCGCCGAGGGCTTCCTGTCCAACCCGGTGGTCGAGGACTTCGTGGTGCGGCGGGTGGGCTCGTGAGGATCGGCGCCGTCACCTTTCCCGGCACCCTGGACGACAGCGACACCATCCGCGCGATCACCGCGTCCGGCGGCGAGGCGGTCGCGCTGTGGCACGGTGACGCCGACCTGCGCGGCGTCGACGCGGTGATCCTGCCCGGCGGCTTCTCCTACGGCGACTATCTGCGCGCGGGCGCCATCGCCCGGTTTGCCCCCGTCATGCGCGAGGTTGTCGACGCCGCCCGCAAGGGGATGCCGGTGTTGGGGATCTGCAACGGGTTCCAGGTGCTCTGCGAGGCGGGCCTGCTGCCGGGCGCGCTGCTGCGCAACGCCGGGCTGCACTTCGTCTGCCGCGACCAGTGGCTCAAGGTGGAGAACAACACCACCGCGTGGACGACGCGCTACGAGCGGGCCGCGGAGATCATCATTCCGGTCAAGAACATGGACGGCCGGTTCGTCGCCGCGCGGTCCACTGTGGACGAACTGGAGGGCGAGGGTCGCGTGGTTTTCCGCTACGCGGGCGGAAATCCCAACGGCTCGCTGGACGACATCGCGGGGATCAGCGACGCGACGGGCCGCATCGTCGGGCTGATGCCGCATCCCGAGCACGCGATCGACGCGCTCACCGGGCCGTCCGACGACGGTCTCGGCATGTTCCTCTCCGTGCTCGACGCGGTGGTGGCGGCATGATCGACTCCGTCGACCGGGCGAAGGCCACCCCGGAGCAGACGCAGCCCTTCCGCGAACTCGGCCTCAAGGACGACGAGTACGCGCGCATCCGCGAGATCCTCGACCGCAGGCCCACCGACGCCGAACTCGCGATGTACTCGGTGATGTGGAGCGAGCACTGCTCCTACAAATCGTCCAAAGTGCACTGGAAGCACTGGTCGGCGAACACCACGCCCGAGATGCGGGCGAAGATGCTCGCCGGGATCGGGGAGAACGCGGGCGTGGTCGACATCGGCGACGGCTGGGCGGTCACCTTCAAGCTGGAGTCGCACAACCATCCGTCCTATGTGGAGCCGTACCAGGGCGCCGCGACCGGGGTCGGCGGCATCGTCCGCGACATCATGGCGATGGGTGCCCGACCGCTGGCCGTGATGGACCCGCTGCGCTTCGGCGCGCCCGACCACCCCGACACCAAGCGCGTGCTGCCCGGCGTCGTCGCGGGCATCGGCGGCTACGGCAATTGCCTCGGCCTGCCCAACATCGGCGGCGAAGTCGTGTTCGACTCGTCCTACCAGGGCAATCCGTTGGTCAACGCGCTGTGCGTCGGCGCTATGCGAGTGGAAGACCTGCACCTCGCGCACGCGTCGGGTACCGGGAACAAGGTCATCCTGTTCGGCGCGCGCACCGGGCTCGACGGCATCGGCGGCGTGTCCGTGCTGGCGAGCGAGACGTTCTCCGGCGACGAAGGCGGCGCGGGTCGCAAGAAGCTGCCCGCCGTCCAAGTAGGCGATCCATTCACCGAGAAGGTGCTCATCGAGTGCTGCCTTGAGCTGTTCCGCGCGGGCATCGTGGTCGGCATCCAAGACCTCGGCGGCGCCGGATTGTCCTGTGCGACAAGCGAACTGGCCAGTGCGGGCGACGGCGGCATGCACGTCGTGCTCGACCGGGTGCCGCTGCGGGCCACCGGCATGACCCCGGCCGAGATCCTCTCCAGCGAGTCGCAGGAGCGGATGTGCGCCGTGGTCGAACCGTCCGATGTGGACGCGTTCCTGCGGGTGTGCGCCAAGTGGGACGTCATCGCCACCGAGATCGGCGAAGTCACCGACGGCGACCGGCTGGTGATCACCTGGCAGGGTGAGACCGTGGTCGACGTGCCGCCGCGCACCGTGGCGCACGAGGGGCCGATGTACGAGCGGCCGATCGCCCGCCCGGCCGACCAGGACGACTTGCGGGCGGACGGACCGGAAAGCCTCGCCCGACCGTCCACATCGGACGACCTCAGGGCGACCATCCTGCGCATGGCGGCCTCGCCGAACCTGGCGTCGCGGCGCTGGATCACCGAGCAGTACGACCGCTATGTGCGCGGTGGCACCGTTCTCGCCCAGCCCGCCGACGCCGGGATGATCAGGATCGACGAGCAGACCGGCCGCGGCGTCGCGCTGGCCACCGACTGCAACGGCCGGTTCGTCAAGCTCGACCCGTACACCGGCACCCAGCTCGCGCTGGCCGAGGCGTACCGCAACGTCGCCGTCTCCGGCGCGACCCCGCTCGCGGTCACCAACTGTCTCAACTTCGGCTCGCCGGAGGACCCGTCGGTGATGTGGCAGTTCGAGCAGGCCGTGCGCGGCCTCGCCGAGGGCTGCAAGGCGCTGGGCATCCCGGTCACGGGCGGCAACGTCAGCTTCTACAACCAGACCGGCGGCACCGCCATCCTGCCCACCCCGGTCGTCGGCGTCCTCGGTGTCATCGATGACGTGCGCCGCCGTATCCCGACCGGAATCGGCGCCGAGGCGGGCGAAGCCCTGCTGCTGCTCGGTGAGACCCGCGACGAGTTCGGCGGGTCGGAGTGGGCGCACGTGGTGCACGGCCATCTCGGCGGGTTGCCGCCGAAGGTCGACCTGGCAAGGGAAAAGCTGCTTGCCGAGATCCTGGTGGCGGGCTCGCGCGACGGCATGGTGTCCGCAGCGCACGACCTGTCCGACGGCGGTCTCGCGCAGACCCTGGTGGAGGCGTGCCTCATCGGCGAGGTCGGAGCCCGGGTGGTCCTCGACCCCGATCAGGATCCGTTCGTCCAGTTGTTCAGCGAATCCGCGGGCCGTGTGCTCGTCGCGGTGCCGCGCTCGGAAGAACTGCGGTTCACCGAGATGTGCACCGCGCGCGGCCTGCCGTGGCGCCGGACCGGTGTAGTGGACCCGGAATCGGGCGCCCTGGAGATCCAGGACGTTGCCGAGCTGCCGCTCGCCGAACTGCGAGATGCTTGGGAGAGCACCCTTCCGGCGCTCTTCGGCTGACCTGACTCGCGGCCCGTCACCGACGCTCCACTTTGTACTGATGGGTCTGCACCGACGAACCGCCGAGGAAGACGTCCGCGCTGTCGACGAATCGGCGAACGGACGGGTCCGAGCCGGCGTCGAGTTGGTACGCGGCGTCGGTGTAGTTGCCGCCGAGGGCGTGGTTGCCGCCGAAGTTGCCGGACTGGTTGTCGAAGGTCACGGTGGTTCGGTTGTCGCTCGGCGGGTTCACGCGGGCGTCGAGGTGCGGGGTGATGTCGCCGTTGTTCTCCAGCGAGAGCACCTGCACGCTGTCCGGCACGAGGATGCCGCCGACCGGTGCGCCCGCGGTGAGCACATGGGTGACGTTGTAGCCCTGGGCGACGAAATCGGTGGCCGCGCGGGTGGCGACGATGCCGCCCTGGCTGTGGCTCACCAGCATGATCGGCGCGTCCTTGGGCACGCCCGCCGCGACCAGCGCCTCCTGGATGCCCTCCTGCAACACCGTCGGGTTGCCCACCATGCCGTCGACGTTGGTGCCGAAGTCGTTGGCGCTGCCCTGGTTGTCCTGCCAGGGCGCGTTCCACAGCCGCGTGCCCGGGATGTCCACGATGTAGGCGACCTGGCCATCGGGCCCCACGACGGTGCGGATGTCGACGTTGGCGTCGGTGCCGTTGCGGTGTTCCAGCCCGCGGACCAGGTCGCCGAGACCGTCGGGCGGGTCTGTCGCGATAGGACTGTTGTCGGCTCCGAGATCGACCAGTCGCGGGTCGCCGTCGGGGTAGGTGGCGGCGAGGAGTTCGGTGAGGGTCGCGAGGTCGGCCGGTAGGCCGAGGGCGCTGAGCGCACCCGGTGTCATGCCGAGGAGCGTGTCGACCATCCCGGGGTGTTCGACCAGCCACGCCTGCCAGTCGCCGTCGTAGTTGAGGTAGACGTCGGCGGCGATGGCGCCCACGCCCGCGACGGCGAGACCCGGCACGGCGCCGACCGCGGCACCCGCCAGCCAGCGCGACGCCTCCAGCGCCTTGGCATTGAGATCGTCGACCACCTGGTACGCCTGGTTGGTGGCCCGCAGCGCCAGCCCGCGCAGGCCGATGGCCGCCGAAGTGGCGGTGAGCCCGCTCGGGCCGTCGAGGGCGCCCAGCATGGCCCCCTCGAACCGGACCACGCCCACCGGATTGAGCAGCGCCGAGGCCAGCACGTCCGGGTCGGCGAGATACCGGTGGCTGGTCATCGCGATGGTGAGGGTGGCGCCCGCGACGTTGTCGGTGAGGTCGCCCATCGCGGCCAGATCCTCGTAGACGGCCTCGCTGCCGCCCGCGCCGCCGCTGACGGCGATGTTGGAAACACCGGGACCGGTCACGACAGAGCCGCCGAGACGAAGGGGGCCAGCCAGACCCCGAGATCCTCGCGGGCCACCGGTTCCAGGTCGACGAGCCTGCGGCTCGCGCCGGTCGGGGCGGGGCGGACGCCGACCCAGCCGGTGTCGCTGTGCAGCCACGTCAGTTGCGCGGTGTGCGCGTTCGCACCGACCAGCGCGGTGACCTGGCAGCGCAGCACACCGTCGCTGCGCCGTACCACGTCGACGGCGAACTCCGCCTCGGCCCTGGGCAGTTTCAGCTCGGCCAGCACGTATCCGGGAGCGTCCGGGTCGGCGTCGCGCAGCAGGTCGGCGACGCCCAGCTCGTGCAGCGCGGCCAGCGGAACCCGCCCGCGCAACGGCTCCGACGGCTCCGTGGTGTCCAAAGTGGACCCGAGGCCCGCAGGCTCGGCGGGCACCGCGCGCACCAGCTCGCGGCCCAGCTCGACCGCGGCGAACATGGACAGCTCGACGCCCGCGTCGGGCAGCGCGAACAGTGACGCGCCAACGGGTCCGGCGATGGCGTGCAGGCTGCGCGAGCCGCGGGCGCCGATGGTCGCCATGGTGTCGAACATGATCTGCGGACCGGCCAGCACGCGCAGGTTCGCCGCGACGGACGGGTGCACGACGCCGTCGCGCAGGACGCCCTTCTCCGCGAGCGGACCGGATTCCGCACCGGTCGCGATGTCGGGGGCGGGCGCCCACTCCGGCGGCAGACTGACGGCCACCTTCGCGACCAGGTAGGCGTACTCCGCGGCGGTCAGCGTGAGCCGGTGCGCGGCGGGCACCGCGGTGGACGGCGGCATCTACGCGACTCCCCGCGCCCGCATGAACTGGCCCACTTCGAGCCACTGCTTGTCGCCCGCAGGCGGCAGGTTGTGCGGCTGGAAGCGCCAGCCCTCCCACGGCGGCCGCGGCGGCTGCGGGGCGTCGCCGCCCACGCCGAACACGCTGCCGACAGTGTCGATCATGTCGTTGACCGCGTTCCAGAAGTTCTCCACGGCCCGGTTGAACCGGTCGATGGCGCTGGTGAACCAGTTGACCACCGCATCGGCGATCCGCTTGATCGCGGCAAGCAGCTCGCGGAGCTGCTGGGCGTGCTGACGCAAGCACGCGGCGGCCTCGTCGAGCTTGGTCGCGGAGCCGTCGAGGGCCCTGCGGTCGCCCGCGACCGTCTCGCGGCACCGGTCGGCGGCGATCGACTTCCAGCGCATGGCACCCGCCTGGGTGTCCAGGTCCGCGCCGCGTTTGCGCACCTCCCCCGCGCGCTGCTCGATCTGGCCCGCGATGCGGTCGAGCTCATCCGGGTCGCCGTAGAACGCCATCCCAAACCCCTCGGGTGCCGAAGCCGTGACGGAACCTTACGAGACGCAGACGACCGCGGGGAAGATCCGGTTCCGACGTCAGGGAAGTTCGAGCGCGGCGTGGAACCGGGCGCCATCGAACTTGGTCGGGCCGAGGAACCGGGTGCGGGCCAGGCGCAGCGGGCCGCGGGCCCGGAAGCCGCTGAACCACGCCTTGCCGTCGAAGCGGGTGTCGTGCAGATAGAGGATGCCGTGGCAGACCGCCCCGGTGAACCAGGCGTTGCCGGTGATGACGCAGCCCCAGATCGCATTGGACTCGTGCAGCGCGACGAACCGCATGGTGAGCGCGCCGACGGTCCGCTCCGAGATGTCGAAGTACTCCAGGTCGGCGCCGGTGAGGTCGAGGTCGTAGCGCGGCGGATCGGTGCGGGAGGTGTGCGGGAGCAGATCGGAGATCAGCCGCTGGGCGGTGATTCGGACCTGGCCTTCGCGCTCGTCGTCGCCCGCGCGGTCGAACGGGCGGCGCAGGTAGGCGCAGAGGACGTCGAGGACGGTCTGGGTGTAGTACTCGCGGTTGCGGGCCAGGCCTGCCAGCGCGTGCAGCGCGCCGACGCGCACCTGGTCGGCGTCGTGGCCGAGCAGTTCCACCGCGCGGGCGAACCGTTCGTCGGCGACGCGCTCGCGGTCGTGGTCGGCGCGGGCGTTCTCCAGATCCTGGCGGCGGCGCTCGATCTCCTGGCGGTCTTCGTCCACCCGACGCCTGCGGTCGTTGAGCCACAAGGCGTAGAGGGCCACGACCGAGCCCGCGGCGAGCCCGCCGGTCTTGAGCGCGTCACCGCGGTTGGGGTTCGGTTCGCCGAGCAGCCAGCCGGTGACCAGCGCCAGCAGGCCCGCGGCAACCAGCACGGTGGCCTGCAACCACCAGCCGCCGCGGTCGTGGCGCACCGCGAGAGCGGACGCCGCGAACACCAGGATGCCCAGTCCCAGCGCGGAGAATCCCGCGATCACGAACACAGTGCTGTTCACGCACCGGGAACCTAGTGCACCGGGGGCCCGGGAGCCCCCGGTGCACGTCGGTCAGCCGTTGGCGAGTGCCTGGAGCCGGTCGTAGGCGCCGTTGAAGTGGTTCTGGTCGAGCGGCGTGGACGTGTACTGCCAGAACGTCCACACCCCCCAGTTGTAGGGCAGGGTGCCGACCGACGAGGAGTACCGGGCGACCCAGAGCGGGTTGGTGCTCGCGAACGCCTGTGCGGTGCCGACGCACTGGGACCACCAGCTCGTACTGGTGTAGAACACCGCGTCGCGGCTGGTGCGGGCCCGGTAGGTGTTGGCGAAGTCCCGGATCCAGGCCGCCATGCTCGTCTTGCTCTTGCCGTAGCAGGTCGAGCCGTAGGGGTTGTACTCCAGGTCTGCCACACCCGGCAGTGTCCTGCCGTCGCGCGACCAGCCGCCGCCGTTGCTGGCGAAGAAGTTGGCCTGGGTGGCGCCGCTGGAGCGGTCCGGCAGGGCGAAGTGGTAGGCGCCGCGGATCATGCCGACGTTGTAGGAACCGTTGTACTGCTGGGCGAAGTACGGGTTGCGGTAGGAGGTGCCCTCGGTCGCCTTGACGTAGGCGAACCGCTTGCCCTGGCCCCAGTAGTAACTCCAGTTGACGTTGCCCTGGTGGCCGGACACGTCGATGCCCGCGACCGTGGCCTGGACGCCGATGTCCGTGGCGGTGATCGCGATCTTCTGGTCGCCGCCCTCGTGCTTGCGGATCTGCGACCCCATCGCGTGGTCGCCGGTTCGGTCCGCCTCGCCGCCCGCGGGCGTGGCGGATGCGGGTGCGGTGAAGCCGAGAAGTAAGGAGGATGCGGCCAGTGCGGTGGCCAGACCGCGCTTGACGCCACGAACGGTGGACTTCATGGTTCGCCCTTTCCGAGTGCCCTCACGCAGACGGCTTACAGGGGGTAGCCGCCTGGGTGACGATTGTGATCTCTTGACTACCCCTTTGTCACGCTTTCTTGTGAATAGATCACCAATGCTGGGTGACCAGCGCGTTCGTGATCGAGATCGGTGAACGCCTCCTCGGGCGCGGGCTGTGGGTAGTCACTCGGCCGCTCTATGTGACCAGAGTCGATCGGGTGCCGCAAACCCGCATCCGCGCTGGCTACCGGGCGTTGTACAGGTGAAACTGTGCGTGGGATCGCGGGGGAAGGGGTGAGGGTGGACGGCGCACCGGGCGGACCCGACGGGTTCGCTGACCTGTGGGCGACCATGCTCGCCGGGACCGGTTACGTGGCGATGAATCGCCCCGTGCTCGTGGACCGCGTCCGCGAGTACACCGAGGTGCTGCTGGCGGCGCTGCGGTCCGAGCGCTTCCACCCGGAGCCGGTGGAACGGGTCGGTCTCGGGCTGGTCGAGCTGCGGCTCGCGACGGTGGCGACGCTGTCGGGGACCATCCAGCTCATCGGCGAACACCTGTTGCCCGCGGTCTGCGCCGAGCGCGACCTGGCCGCGATCGAGCGGCTGCCCGCGGTGCAGGCGGCCTTCGCCGCCGGGTTCGCCGCCGCCATGCAGGACCGCATCTTCCGCGACCAGGAGGCGATCCGGCGGGCCACACTGGAGGCCCGGCGCGGCGCCGAGTCGGCGCTGCTGGCCAGCGAGGCCCGGTTTCGGGCGGTGTTCACCCAGGCCGCGGTGGGCATCGGGATCTCCGACGCGCGCGGGATCCTGCTGGAGGTCAATGCCGCGCTGGTGGGCATGCTCGGCTTCACCGCCGCCGAGATGCGAGGCATGCACGTCGACGACCTGCGCTTCCCCGACGAGCCTGCCGCGATGCGCCGCCCGATGGACGAGCTGCGCGCGGGCACCCGTGAACATGTCCACATGGAACAGTTGATGCGCCGGGCCGACGGTAGTCCACTGTGGACGAATCTGTCGGTGTCACTGGTGCGCGACGAACTGGGTGCGCCGCAGTTCGTCGTCGGCATGGCCGAGGACATCACCGAGCGCCACCTGCTGGAGCAGCGCCTGCGCCACCAGGCCAACCACGACCCGCTCACCGGACTGGGCAACCGTGCGCTGTTCACCGAGCGGCTCAACGCCGCGTTCGCGGGGAGCGCGGCGCGGATCGGCGTCTGCTACCTCGACCTCGACGGCTTCAAGGTCATCAACGACAGCCTCGGCCACGACATCGGCGACGAACTGCTGGTGGCCGTCGCCGCCCGGCTCGACGGCCTGGTCACCGAGTCCAACCGGCTGGTCGCCCGGATGGGCGGCGACGAGTTCGTGGTGCTGGTCGAACGCAGCACCGGGCCGGAGGAGATGGTCGTGCTGGCCGAGCGCGTCCTGGCCGCGCTCGCCGAGCCGGTGCGCATCGGCGGACACCGGCTGTCGGTCTCGGCGAGCCTCGGCCTGCTCGAACGCCCCGTCGCGGGCACCACCGCGGCCGAGACCATGCGCGACGCCGACGTGACGCTCTACTGGGCCAAGGCCGACGGCAAGAACCGTTGGGCGGGCTACGATCCCGAGCGCAACGCGCGCGAGGTCGCCCGGTTCACGCTGTCCGCGCGGATGCCCGCGGCAGTGGAGAGCGAAGAGTTCTATGTGGACTATCAGCCGATCGTCCGGCTCTCCGACGGCGCGCTGACCGGCGTCGAGGCGCTGGTGCGCTGGGCGCACCCGGAGTTCGGCAGGCTCGGCCCCGACCAGTTCATCGGCCTGGCCGAGGAGACCGGCCTGATCGTGCCGCTCGGGCGCTGGGTGCTGCGCGAAGCCACCCGGCAGGCCCGCCGCTGGCACGACGCGTACGGCGACCGCGCGCCCCGGGTGAGCGTGAACCTGGCCGCGCGGCAGACCGAGGAGCCCAATCTGGTCGCCGACGTCGCCACGATCCTGGAAGCCGCCCGGCTGCCCGCGTCGGCCATCCAACTGGAGTTGACCGAGAGCGCGATCATGGGCACTACCGGCAAGCCGCTGCGCGCCCTGCGCGACCTGGCCGACCTCGGCGTGCGCATCGCGATCGACGATTTCGGCACCGGCTACTCGAACCTGGCCTACCTGCGGCACCTTCCGGTGCACGCGATGAAGCTCGCCGGGTCGTTCATGGAGGGCCTGCGCAACGGACCGCACGCCGACCCGGCGGACGTGCAGATCGTCAGCACCCTGGTGTCGCTGGCGCACGCGCTCGACCACGAGGTCATCGCCGAGGGGGTCGAGGACCCGGAGCAGGCCGACCGGCTGCGCGAACTCGGCTGTGACAGCGCGCAGGGCTGGCTGTTCGCCAAACCCGGCCCGCCGGAAGAGATCGAGCGCTGGCTGGAGTTAGGGCCTGTCTCATAGGTCCTAGATGCCCAGTGCGGCGACCATGTCGGCCAGTACTTTCCGCCAGTGCTCGCGCTGTCTGCCGCGCTCCTCGGCGTCGGCCAGCCACTCCTGGTGGAAGCGCAGCACCGTGCGGCTGCCGCTGCCGGACACGGCCACCTGGATGGTCGTGTCGTGGTCCCACCCGGCGGGCCGCCAGGTGAGGCGGACCCGGTCGTGCTCGTGGTAGCCGCGCACCTCGCCGGTGGTGCCTGCGTCAGTAGTGTACCGGAACCCCCTTGTCCGGCTTGAGTTCCGCGCCAGGTCCGAGCCAGAGCGCGAGCCCTTCGGAACTGGTGACCAGCGCCCATACCCGCTCGATCGGCTGGCTGACCGTCTTCGACACGCCGATCTGCCAGCCGACGTCCTTGGTCTGTCCGACCATGTCCGCCTCCTGTTGTAACCACTTTAACCGGTGAACGACACCTAATATAGTGGTTACATGCGGGTGCTCACCAGTCCTACCGGCACGACCTACTCCTTCGACCCGGGCAGCTTCTGCCTCGAACTGCTGCTGACCGGCGGCCCCGGCCCGTACCAGCGCTACGAGATCCTGCACGCACCGGCCGACCTCGTCGCCTGGCTGCGCGACTCGCGGCTGGCCGAGATCGCCCCGCTGGGCGAGGTCCGGGTGCGGCAGGCGGAGTTGGCCCGCGTCAAGCACTTCCGCGACACGCTGTGGCGGCTCGCCCGCGCCGTCGCCGCTGGGGACACCCTCGACTCGGACGGGTTGGCGGTGCTCAACGCCGCCGCCGAGGCCCCGCCGCGCCCGCGCGTCGACCCGGAGACCGGGGTGCGCGGCTGGGCGGGCCCGATCACCGGCACGCACGTCCTCGGCGCCGCCGCCCGCGAGGCCATCGACCTGGTGGCCACCGACCTGGCCGCCCGCGTCCGCGAATGCGCCGCCGACGACTGTCAGCTCATGTTCCTGGACACCTCACGCCCCGGCACGCGCCGCTGGTGTTCGATGCGGCGCTGCGGCAACCGGCACAAAGTGGGCGTCTATCGAGGTCGCGGTTAGCCGGCCAGATGCGCGGCGGGCACCAGCGCGGTGATCGGGCCCATCGGGTTCACCACCAGCGGGTGACCGTAGAGCAGCGCCGCCAGGTCGCGCCCGCGCACCTCGCGCCAGCCCGGCCAGCTCGCAGGTACGTGCGCCGCCGACGTGCACGCGGGCACCATCACCGTGCCCGCCCGGTTCGGGAACCCGGTGACACCGCGGTCGCCCGGCGAGCCCGCGTACACCAGCAGCGTCGCGTCGAGCAGCGCGGGCAGCAGGTCGGCCTGGTCGCGGTGGCGGGTGTGGATCAACTGCATCACCTGCTCCACCGGGTTCGTCGGAACCGGCATCCGCAGCGCCTTCGGCGAGGGCCGGTATTCGTCGTTGGGGCGGAAGGCCGGGCCGATCTCGCCGCGCTCGTCGACCGGGAAGGCGCCCACCACCCCCCACTCCGGCACGTCGTCGTCCGGGCCGAACGCGGGGTCGATGACGTAGAGCCAGCTATTGGGGTTGGCCCGCGCGCCCGCGCGCATGTCGAGGGTGATCTCCGGCTGCTCCATGGACGGCTCCCTGCCCGAGGTGTCCCGTCATCGTAGGTTCTCCGTTCACGGTTGGTCACCATTCGGTACGTTGCGGTCATGGGGAGCCGCGGACCACGCCTGATGATCGCGGCCGCGGCGGCACTGCTGCTGGCGGCCTGCACCGAGACCGGCACGCCGGTCGCCACCGATCCGCCGTCGGTCGGGCAGCCGACGAGCGGGGGGCCGACGACTACGCCGACCAGCGCGCGTCCGACGGCCCCGCCGGTCACCCGTCCGGCGGACAAGGACATCACCGCCGTCGACCCGTGCCAGGTGGCCCGCGACCTGCGGCCAGCCGACTTCGGCATCGCCCGGGCAGGCGACGGCTACGGCGACGACTCGATCCCGTTCCCCGGTTCCCGGACGTGCACCATGACCAGCGTCGACGCCAACCTGATCCTGGGCGTCGACGCCGTGGTCACCAAGGGGTTCGATGCGCACGTCGGCGCCACCAACGGCCAGGTCGCGCGGGTCCCGGTCGCGGGCTATCCCGGCGCGGTGATCCGCCCGGTTCGGCCGACGTCGTGCTTCGCGGCCGTCGACGTCAAGGACGGGCAGATGCTCCTTGTCCAGCTCACCATCGCCCAACCCGACCGGCAGCCGCCGCATCCGCAGGACGAACTGTGCGCGACCGTGCCCAGGATCGCCGAGGCCGCGATGAAGGTGGTGATCGGCGGCTGAGACCGACGTCATATCCTGGTTGCGGGGCAGTCTCCCGAGGGACTGACAGGAATAGGTCACCAGATACGGCAAGACCAGGGGAACCATTCCACCGAACGGGTCATCAGAGCTAAAGTCATCGCAAATGCACAGCGCAAAGGAGTCACTACGGTGTTTCTAGCCGATGGCGGCGGGGGTCCTTACGAGGGTGTAACGACCTACGCCGGAACCCAGACACTGCGGGTCGAACCCGCCGCGATCCCCGGCGCCCTCGCGGCGTTCCAGGAGGCCCTCGACCGGGTGGCGCAGATGGTCCGCGGACTCGACGGGCTCGAATGCCTGAGTTGGGCCGGCGACCCGGTGAGCGGCGAGACAGCCACCCAGTTCGCCGACCGGACCAACAGCGGCACCGTGGACTCGGCGATCGCCTGCCTGCGCGGCTACCAGACCCAGCTCATGTCGGCCGTCGACGCGTTGCAGCAGGCCCACGACGGCTACGTGCTGACCGAGGGCACCAACTCCGCCATGTGGACCGGCAAGTAGCACCCGCCTCGACAACTCCGACTTCCGCCAGCGCACTCAAGGGTGATCCGACAATGGCAATGCACCGGTGGCGTGGGTACGAACACCCGACGCTCTTCTCGATGATCAACGCCGGGCCCGGCCCGGCCGCTTCGACACCGCAGACCGTCTACTGGGACGGGCTCTCGTCCGAGCTGACCCAGATCGACGCCGACCTCGGCGCGAAGCTCACCAGCCTGCAGACCACGTGGGAAGGCGGCGCCGCCGACAGCGCGCGGGGTGGGCTCACCCCGCTGCAGCAGTGGGCGGGCGACGCCGAGACCGGCGCGGTCGGCATGCGGGTGTCCACCGAGTACCAGGCCGACATGATCTCCCGGGCGCGGTCCGAGATGCCCCCGCCGGTCGTGGTCACCACCCCGGCGCCGTCCGGCTGGCAGATGCTCGCCGCCGGCGCGGCGCTGGTCACCGGCAACGCGGGCCCGGCAGCGGCGGTCGCGAGCCAGGCGGTCGACCACGAGGTGCAGGAGGCGGCCGCGGAGTCCGCCGCGCAGAAGGCCGTCGACACGATGGTCTCCTACGAGTCCAGCAGCGAGTTCAACCGCAACTCGCTGGGCACCTTCGTGCCGCCGCCGGACGTGGTGATCTCGACGCCGCCGCCCTCGGGTGGCACCGGGTACGCGGTCGGCACCTTCGGCGCCAACTTCGGCGCTCCTGGCGCGGGTTCGGGCACCACCGCCGCGGGCTTCGCCCCGTCCGGTGTCGGCCCGGGTGGCCAGGGCGGCTTCGTGGCGCCGTCCGGCTCGGGCGGTGCCTCGTTCGTGCCCCCGCCATCGTCGGGCACCCCGGTCGCCCCGGCGGGCTTCGTCCCGCCCCCGGGCGGGTCGACCACCTCCACCTTCGTGCCGCCCGGCGGCAGGCCAGGCGGGCCCGGCCAGGGCCTGCCGACCGTTCCGGGTAGCCCCGGCGGCTTGCCCATCGGCGGCGGCACCGGCCAGGGCGGCGGCGGGAGCAGCCGCCCGGTCGCCAAGCCCGGCGCGGGTCTGGGCACCGGCGCGGGCGGCAGCAACGTGCCCGGCGCCAAGGGCGGCCTGCCCGGCGGCGGTGCGGGCGGGCTGGGCGGCGTCGACGCCGACAGCACCCGGCAGAACTCCCAGCTCGGTCGCGGCGGCGCCGCGGGTGCGGGCGCGATCGGTGGCGACAGCCTCGGCGGCCGCGGCGCGGGTGCTGGTGCGGCAGGCGGCAACGGCCGCGGCGGCGTCGGCGGACCGGGCGCGGGCGGCCGTGGCGCGCCGGGCGAAGACGACGACGAGTACGAGCTCGCGAGCTACCTGGTGGAGACCGAAGACGTGTTCGGCGACGACCGCATGGTCTCGCCGACGGTCATCGGGGAAACCACCGAGAAGTGATGCCGTTCGGAGCTGTCGAGGTGGCGAGCGAGCCGGTCTCGCTCTCCACCCTCGAATTCGACGTGCTGTGGGAGTACCTCAAGCCCGGCACGATGCCACTGATCGTCAAGGTGCCCTCGCCGGGCAAGACCTACGAGGAGCGCGCGGAGATCGAGGACCGGGTGTGGGCCGCGCTCGACGGGCGCGGGCTCGGCCGCAAGGTCGACGTGAACCCGGAGATCGAGCACCTGTTCGCCCTGCTCGCCCGGCCCGACCGCGAGGTCGACGGCAGGCTGTGGGCAGGCGGGGGCCTGCGGGTGCTGGCCTGCTCGATCGGCGAGGAGGACGGCGCGCTCGCCGTGCTCGCCGACGAGCGGATCACGCTGAGCCGGGTGTCCCCGGCCGGGCTGGCCGCGGCCGCGGTCGGCGTGCTGCCCTCGGCCCAGGCCGGACCGGGCCAGTCGGTCACGCTGCGCTCCGACGACTTCGAGGCCGCCGCCAAGAGCGCCGACGGCACCCAGAAGAGCTTCGAGTCGAACCTGCTCGCCCACGGTGTCCGCGGCGACGACGCCACCGCGCTGGTCGCCATGATCGGCGACGTGCAGAGCACCGGGAACTTCGGCGCCGCCGCCCGCGACCGGCTCGGCCGCCGGGTGCGCGGCGAGCGGGTGGTGTCGTTCTTCGACACCGAGCAGGGCCGCTACGTCCAGGTCCGCCGCGCGTCGCCGGACGGCACGCTGTGGACGACCATCTCCCCGGCCGACAACCGGCGCCTCGTGCACCACGTCGACGAGGTGCTCACCGAGGTGGCCCGGGGCGAGGACTGAGCTTGGCCGGTCGCAGACGGGTCGACCCCGCCGAGGTTCGCGCCGCCGTGTCGGCGGTGCTGCCGTGGCTCGACGGCGGGGCCGAGCCCGCGCGCCCGGAGCTGGCCGCCGCGGTGCGGTCGAGTCTGCGCACGCTGGCGCAGGTCGCGCCCGGGCGGACGGTCGAGGTGCGGGTGCCGCCATTCGCGGCGGTGCAGTGCGTCGACGGGCCCCGGCACACCCGGGGGACGCCGCCGAACGTGGTGGAGACCGACGCGCGCACCTGGCTGGAGCTGGCGACCGGGCGGCTCGACTGGCCCGCCGCGGTGGACTCCGGCCGGGTGAGCGCGTCCGGCGGCCGCGCCGACCTCTCGGGTCTGCTGCCGCTGCTGCGCTTCGACTAGGCCGTGTCCCGTGGATCACGGCGGCGCTATTCGCGCCCGGATGGCCCCTGGCTGCGTAGCCGCAACGCCCGAGTACAACCCGGTACGAGAGACGTCGCGGCGCCTTGCCAGGAACCACCCGGATCACGAATCCCACCACCATGATCCACGGGACACGACCTGACGGGTCAGGAGACCCTCGTGCGGTGGAGCACCAGGTAGAGCCCGACGCCACCGGCCGCGGCCAGCGCGGCGTAGACGCCCAGCAGCGCGGGCGGGGTGGTGCCGGTGAGGGCGTCGCCCAGGATCACCACGGCGGCGGTGCCGGGCAGGCTGCCTATCAGCGTGCCGACAAGGTAAGAGCGGAAGCGGATCGCCGACAGGCCGCAGCAGTAGTTCAGCGGGGCGAACGGGATCATCGGGATCAGCCGCAGCGAGATCACCCCGGGCGTGCCGCCGCCGCTGAGCCGATCGTTCACCGCGCGCACGACAGTCCGCTCCAGGTGCCGCTCCACCCACCGCCTGCCCAGGGTCCTGGCCAGCGCGAACGCCAGCGCGGCGGACAGCCCGGTGGCGACCATGGCCACCACGACGCCCACCGCCTCGCCGAGCAGCAGGCCCGCCGAGAGGCTGAACACCGTGCGGGGAATGGGCGCGACGGTGAGGACGGCGTAGGCGAGCAGGAACAGCACCGGGGTGGCCCAGCCCGCCGCCGACGCCCACGCGCGGACCTCCGCGGGGCTCGGGATGGACACCAGCAGGCTCGCCGCCACCAGGGCGGCGAGCAGCCCTAAGGCGACGATCAACGCGGTGCGGCCGGACACGCCGACCACGGTAGCGGCGTGACGCGCCACACCTTCGGATGGCCGGTTCCGCGCCGGCGAGCACCTACACTTCAGTAACTGCCTGACCCCGTCCACAGGGAGCGCTCGGTGGTCACTGACCAGTTCTCGACTGGCCCCGTTCAACCCGACCCCCACGCCGACCAGCCCGAAAACGAACCTCGCGAGGAATGCGGCGTGTTCGGTGTGTGGGCCCCCGGCGAAGAGGTGAGCAAGCTCACCTACTACGGACTGTATGCATTGCAGCACCGCGGGCAGGAAGCCGCGGGCATCTCAGTGGCCGACGGCCACCAGATCGTGGTGTTCAAGGATCTCGGCCTCGTGAGCCAGGTGTTCGACGAGCAGGTGCTGTCCTCGCTTCGCGGCCACGTCGCGGTCGGGCACTGCCGCTACTCCACCACGGGCTCCACCACTTGGGAGAACGCCCAACCCACGTTCCGCACCACGGCCACCGGCAGCGGCCTGTCCCTAGGACACAACGGCAACCTGGTGAACACCGCCGAGCTGCGCGACCGCGCCGCGGGCCTCGGCGTGGTCACCCGCACGGGCGCCACCACCGACTCCGACCTGCTCGCCGGTCTGCTCGCGGCCAACGCCGCCGACATCGGCATCGAGCAGGCCGCGCTGGAGCTGCTGCCGACCGTGCGCGGCGCCTACTGCCTGGTGTTCTCCGACGAGTCCACCCTCTACGCCGCCCGCGACCCGCACGGCGTCCGGCCGCTCGTGCTGGGCAGGCTGGAGCGCGGCTGGGTCGTGGCCAGTGAGACCGCCGCGCTGGACATCGTCGGCGCGTCGTTCGTCCGCGAGGTCGAGCCCGGCGAGCTGATCGCCATCGACGCCGAGGGCCTGCGCTCGTCCCGGTTCGCCACGCCCGAGCCCAAGGGCTGCATCTTCGAGTACGTCTACCTGGCCCGGCCCGACACCACGATCAGCGGCCGCTCGGTGCACGCGACCAGGGTGGAGATCGGCCGCAAGCTCGCCGTCGAGTTCCCAGCCGAGGCCGACCTGGTGATCCCGGTGCCCGAGTCCGGCACCCCGGCCGCGATCGGCTACGCGCAGGCCAGCGGCATCCCGTACGGCTCCGGGCTGGTCAAGAACGCCTATGTCGGGCGCACGTTCATCCAGCCGTCGCAGACGATCCGGCAGCTCGGCATCCGACTCAAGCTGAACCCGCTCAAGGACGTGATCCGCGGCAAGCGGCTGGTCGTGGTGGACGACTCGGTGGTCCGCGGCAACACCCAGCGCGCCCTGGTACGGATGCTGCGCGAGTCGGGCGCGCTCGAAGTGCACGTGCGCATCGCGTCGCCGCCGGTGCGGTGGCCGTGTTTCTACGGCATCGACTTCGCCTCCCGCGCCGAGTTGGTCGCCAACGGCCTCGATCTCGACGGCATCCGCCGCTCGATCGGCGCCGACACCCTCGGCTACGTCTCGCTGGAGGCCCTCATCGCGGCCAGCGAACAGCCCAGGTCCCGGCTGTGCTCGGCCTGTTTCGACGGCCAGTACCCGATCCCGCTGCCCGACGACGCCCTGATCGGCAAGCACCTGCTCGAAGGAATCGAGAAGGGCGTGGCGGGCTCCGCCGCACCCGTGCTCACCGCCGGGTACGGTGCCGGAGACGCGCTTCGACGTCCCTAGGGGCGTGTCCCTAGCCACCCGCGACCTGTGATTCGAGCCATGACTGACACCAGCTCCGCAGAACCTTCGACGACCGATCCCGGCGCCACCTACGCGGCCGCGGGGGTGAGCATCGAGGCGGGCGACGAGGCCGTCGAGAAGCTCAAGCCGTGGGCGGCCAAGGCGCAGCGGCCCGAGGTGCTGGGCGGCATCGGCGGCTTCGCCGGGTTGTTCAAGCTCAGGCTCGACCGCTGGAAGGAGCCGGTGCTCGCCTGCTCCACCGATGGCGTCGGCACCAAGATTGCGATCGCGCAGGCGCTGGACATCCATGACACGGTCGGCATCGACCTGGTCGCCATGGTGGTGGACGACCTTGTCGTCTGCGGCGCCGAGCCGCTGTTCCTGCAGGACTACATCGCCACCGGCAAGGTGCTGCCCGACCGGGTCGCCGCGCTGGTCAAGGGCATCTCCGAGGGCTGCGTGCTGGCTGGTTGCGCGTTGCTGGGCGGCGAGACCGCCGAGCACCCCGGGCTGATGGCCGACGGCGCCTACGACCTGTCCGCGACCGGCGTCGGCGTGGTCGAGGCCGACCAGGTGCTCGGCCCGGACCGGGTGCGCCCCGGCGACGTGCTGATCGCCATGGCGTCCTCCGGGCTGCACTCCAACGGCTACTCGCTGGCCCGGCACGTGCTGCTGCAGATCGGCCGCATCCCGCTGTCCGGGCACGTCGAGGAGTTCGGCCGCACGCTGGGCGAGGAGATGCTGGAGCCCACCCGGATCTACGCCAAGGACTGTCTGGCGCTGGCCGCGGAGGCCGAGGTCCGCACGTACGCGCACATCACCGGCGGCGGGCTCGCCGCGAACCTGGCCAGGGTGATCCCGCCCGGCCTGCACGCGGGCCTCGACCGCGGCACGTGGACACCGCAGCCGGTGTTCTCGATGATCGCCCAGCGCGGCCGGGTGGAGCGCGACGAGATGGAGCGCACGTTCAACATGGGTGTCGGCATGGTCGCCGTGGTCGCGCCCGAGGACGTCGACCGCGCCCTCGCCGTGCTCACCGCCCGACACGTCCCGGCCTGGGTGCTCGGCGACGTCCGCCCCGCCGACGCCGACGCGCCGCGCGCCGAGCTGCGCGGCGACCACCCGCGGTTCTAGCGGGACACTAGGCAACCTTCCGCGGCGTCGGGCCGTATTACGGTCTGACCGAGGGAGGGCCGATGCCGGATCGGGACGCGGAGTTCGGGGAGTACCTGGACAGCCGGGCCGTCGTCATGCGTCGAACCGCCTTCCTGCTCAGTGGTGGTGACTGGCACCGCGCGGAGGATCTGGTGCAGACGACGCTCGCGAAGATCTACGTCGCCTGGCCGCGGCTGCACCGCGACGGCGCGATCGACGCCTACTCGCGCAGGGTGATGGTCCGCGCGGCCATCGATGACTCGCGCCGGGCGTTCCGCAGACGGGAGAACGTGGTCGAGCGGCTGCCCGAGGTGGGTGTGCCGCCGCCGAGGGTGGACGACGCGGTGGACGTTCGGCGGGCGCTGGCGCGGCTTCCCGCCGGTCAGCGGGCCGTGGTGGTGCTGCGCTACTGGGAGGACCTGTCGGTCGCCGAGACCGCGCAGGCCCTCGGCAAGAGCGAGGGCACGATCAAGAGCCAGGCGTCCAAGGGACTCGCCGCCCTGCGCGAGCTGCTGGCAAGCGGCCGAGTGCTCGTGGAGGGCCAGCGATGACCGACGACGTGAAAGACCTGCTCGGCCGGGCGTTCGCCGACGAGCCCCCGTTGCGGCTCGACCGGGACGCGGTGCTGGCCGACGGCAGGCGCAGGCTGCGGCGCAGGCGTACGGCCGCGATCGGCGGGGTCACCGCCGCGGTGGCCGCGGCCGTGGTCGGCGCGACCGCGCTGACCGGCGGTGCGCTGGGTCAGCCGGACGAGTTGCAACCCGCGGCACCGTCGATCAGCACGACGACCACGCCGTCGCTGCTGCCGACGACCGGGGTTCCCGACAGCCCCCGCACCGCGCCGCCCAGCCAGATCCTGCAGCCGCCCGCCGCCGCCTCGGGGCGGCTCAGTGAGGTGTTGCGGGCCGCGCCGATCGCGTGGCCCCCGGTGATCACCGACATGAAGGGCGACGCGCGCCCGTGGTACCAGTTCGACGGCAAGGGGAAGGCCACCGCGGACCTGGTCACCCGGCAGGGCAAGCGGTCGCTGGTGGTCACGGTGACCCCGACTGCCCCGCGCGACGATGCGATCATCTGCCCGGGGGTGCCGAGCGGCAGGCCGCTGCCGAACTGCACACGGCAGGAGCTGCCCGACGGCGGCACGATCCGGGTCAACGTCGATGAGCCGCTCGGCGGGAGCCCGGCGTCTCCGCTGAGCGTCGTGGTGACAGCCGCACGTGCCGACGGCACCACGGTCACGGTGACGGAGACCTCGGGCACCGGTCCGCAGTGGCGGACGGACCAGATCGTGCCGACCGACGTCCTCGTCGCCATCGCCACGCTGCCCGGATTCTCGTTGGTGGGATGACCGGCCGCTGCGGCATGCTTTCCGGGTGCCCGATGAGTTGGTGGTGTCCACAGCGCTGGTGATCCCGGCGGCCGAGCTGCGTGAGCGGTTCTCTCGGTCGTCCGGTCCCGGCGGCCAGGGCGTCAACACCGCCGACAGCCGCGTCGAGCTGTCCTTCGACGTGGCCCAGTCGCCGTCGGTGCCCGAGCACCTGCGCACCCGCATGCTCGCCCGGCTGGCGAATCGCCTGATCGACGGCGTAGTCACCATCGCTGCCAGCGAATACCGGGCTCAACTGGCAAATCGCCAGGCCGCGCGGGATCGGCTGGCCGCGCTGCTCCGCCAGGCCGCGGCGCCGCCGCCGCCCGTCCGCAGGCCGACCAAGCCGTCGCGGGGCGCGCGGGAACGTCGACTCACCGCCAAGAAGCGGCGCGCGGAGACCAAGCGCGGCCGTCGCGCCGGTCACGACGACTGAGCGTCAGGTCCGGCGGTGGCTGAGCAGGTCGCCGGGTTGGCAGTCGAGCACGTCGCACAGCTTGCTGAGGGTGCTGAACCGGATTGCCCTGGCCCGCCCGTTCTTCAGGATCGACAAGTTCACAATGGACACTCCGACCCGGTGCGCCAGCTCGGTGAGCGTCATGCCGCGGTCGGCCAGCAGCCGGTCGAGGGTGGTCTCGATGGCGTGCGGCTCCGGTTCATCCAGATCATCCGGTGCCATCACACGGTTCCGGCGAGCTCTTCGCGCATCGCGGTGCTGACCCGCATGATCCGGGAGAACGAGATGAGCACGACGCCGAGGAACAGCGCCAGCAGCGACAAGTCTCCTTCGTTGAAGAGCACCGCGGACCACGAGACCGAGGTGTCGACCATGGTGTCGATCAGCCAGACCTGCGCCGTCGACTCCGTCAGCGTGGCCGCGACCTCGCCTGCCAGGACGAACCAGCCGAGGGTCCGCAGCCGAACGGCCGTGTGCCGGGCGAAGATCCCGTTCCGGCGCATGGTGCGGAACAGCCGGACCGCCAGGGCAAGTGTTCCGATGAGCACCAGGAACGACGGCAGCAGCGCGAGGATGTGCAGGATCTGCTGACCCGCGCTCGGGGAGTCGGTGCACAGGGCCGCGGTTCGGGTCGACGAGGTGATGTCGTCGCCCGCACCCGCCACGACGTCGCCATCCGCCTGTGGCACCCGAACTGCTCCGCTGGTTGCCTCCACGCAGACTGTTCGGTCGCCGATGCCGAACAGGGAGCCGGAGCCGAAGATCGTCGCGACGAGGGTCAGCACGGTCAGGGCGGCGACCAGGGCGGCCACGATGTGGACCAAGGTCTCCGCGGGTTGCAGCGGGTCTCGGACCTTCGTCATGACGCCTCCTGGGCTATCGATCAACGATGTTATCGATAAACATAAACAACGTTAATCGTTAAGGCAAGAGTCGGGTGGCGGTCGTTCGGCGGACGACGAGGGACGGGTGCAGGAGGTGGCGGACGGGGTTCGTCCGCTCCCCGCGCACGCGTTGCAGCAGTGCCTCGGCGGCGAGCGTGCCCATCTTCATCCGGGGTTGGTCCACGGTGGTCAGTGAGACGTGCCGCAGGGCGGCGAGCGAGGTGTTGTCGTAGCCCACGACGGACACGTCGTCCGGGACGCGCAGGCCCGCCTCCTCCAGTGCGGAGATGGCGCCGACCGCGTTGAAGTCGTTGGCCGCCACGATCGCGGTCGGCAGGTCGCCGAGCAGTTCGCGCACCGCGAGGTCGCCCGCGGTGTCGGTGTACTCGCTGGCCACCACACGCGGGGTCAGGCCGTGCCGCCGCATCGCGTCGATGTAGCCCTTGCGGCGGACGGCGGACTGCGAGCCGTCGCCGCCGTCGAGGTGGGCTATCCGTTCGTGGCCCAGTTCCACCAGATGGTCGACGGCGAGGGCGGCACCCACCCGGCCGTCGTCGTTCACAGTGTCCACAGTGGAGAGTCGGGATGCCTTGGACACCAACACGACCGGCGCCTGCGCGGCGGCGGCCGCGATCGCCGACGCGGGCACCACCGGTCCGAGCAGCGCGACGCCCGCAGGCCGGAAGGACAACAGGCTGCTCATCGCCTGGCGTTCGCGCACGGCCCGGCGACCGCCGGTGTTGATGATCAGCTCGAAGCCCTGGTCGCGGGCGTAGGCGTCGAGACCGTCGACCACCTCGGCCCAGAACGCGTTGTGCAGGTCGGACACCATCACCCCGAGCACGCTCGACGTGCGGCTGGCCAGCGAGCGCGCCATGGCGTGCGGGGAGTAGCCGAGTTCCGCCGCCGCGGCCAGCACGGCCGCCCGCCGATGGCTGCTCACCTTCGGCGAACCACGCATGACCAGGGAAACCAGCGCGCGGGACACCCCCGCCCGGGCCGCGACGTCCTCCATCGTGGGACGAGGCATCGGCAATCTCCTCTTGACACCGAGGTAACCCGGTTCCAACATTGGAGCGCTCCAACTCTAGAGCGCTCTAACTCTAACAGCCCGAATGGACGGAGAACCCGGATGCGGATCGGCGTCGCCGGGGTCGGGCGGATCGGGGCGATGCATGCCCGCACGCTCGGCTCGCTCGACCAGGTCGACCAGGTGCTGCTCTACGACCCGCTGCCCGGGCGCGCGGCGGCGGTGGCCCGCGAGTTGGGCGCGGCGCACGTCGACACGCTCGACGAGCTGCTCGCGGGGAGTGCGGGCGTCCTGCTGGCCACCCCGACCGACACCCACCCCGAGCTGCTGCGCCGCGCGGTCGGCGCTGGCGTGCCGACGCTGTGCGAGAAGCCGATCGCGCGCGAGGTCGCCGAGATGGCGGTGCTGGTCGCCGACGTCGAGGCGTCCGGCGTGCCCGTGCTGGTCGGCTTCCAGCGCCGGTTCGACCCGGCGATCGTGGAGCTGCACCGCCGGATCCGCGCGGGCGAGGTCGGCACGATCTACCAGGTCCGCGCCACCGGAAACGACGCCGAGCCGCCCGACTTCGGCTACCTGCCCAGCTCCGGCGGCATCTTCCGCGACCTGCTCATCCACGACCTCGACGCGGTCCCGTGGCTGGTCGGCGAGCCGGTGGTCCAGGTGTTCGCGTCCGGCTCGGTGCTGGTCGACCAGGCGTTCGCCGACGCCGACGACGTGGACAACGCCGTCGTGGTGCTGCGCTTCGCGGGCGGCGCGCACGCCCTGCTGACCGGCGGCAGGCACAACCCGCTCGGCTACGACCACCGCGTGGAGGTGCTGGGCAGCCGCGATTCGCTGGCCGCCGGGCTCGACCCGCGCACGCCGCTGACCTCGCTGGAACCGGACGGCAGCCGGGTCGGCCCGGACGCCCATCCCGGGTTCGTGGAACGGTTCCGTGCGGCCTACCGCAACGAGATGGTGGTGTTCACCGAGGTGGTCGCGGGGCGGGCCGACAACCCGTCGCCCGTGCGCGACAGCCTGGTGAGCCTGCGGCTCGCGGTGGCCTGCGACCAATCGCGGCGCACCGGGGCGCCCGTGTCGATGCTGGAGGTGGCCCGGTGAAGATCGCGGCGGCGCCGATCTCGTGGGGCGTGTGCGAGGTTCCCGGCTGGGGCCGCGTCCTGGACCCGGCGACGGTGTTGGCCGAGATGGCCGCGCTTGGCTTGCGTGCCACCGAACTCGGCCCGCCCGGTTACCTGTCGGACCACCCGCGCGCCCTGCTCGACGCGCACGGCTTGCGCCTGGTCGGCGGTTTCCTCGCGGTCGTGCTGCACGACCGTGCCCGCCGATTGTCCACTGTGGACGAAGCGGATCGGGTGGCGCGGGTGCTCGCCGAGGCCGGGGCCGAGGTGCTGGTGCTCGCCGCCGCCACCGGCCTCGACGGCTACGACGCGCGCCCGAGCCTCACCGACGACGAGTGGCGCACGCTGGTGTGCACGGCCGAGGTCGTGCGCGACACCGCCGCCCGGCACGGCCTGCGGACCGTGTTGCATCCGCACGTCGGCACGCACGTGGAGACCGCCGCCGAGGTCGAGCGGTTCGTCGCCGACGCCGATCTCGACCTGTGCCTGGACACCGGCCACCTGCTCATCGGCGGCGCCGACCCGGTGGCGCTGGCCGAGCGGTTCGCCGACCGGATCGGCCACGTGCACCTCAAGGACGTCCGCGCCGCGGTCGCCGCCCGGGTGCGCGCGGGCGAGATCGGCTACGCCGCCGCCGTCGGCCAGGGCATCTACGTCCCGCTCGGCGACGGCGACGTCGACATCGCCGCCCTGGTGGGCTTTCTGCGGCAGGCGGGCTACGCGGGCTGGTACGTCCTCGAACAGGACACGTGCCTGGTCGCGGGCGCGACCGACGACGCGCGACCCGCCCTGGACACCGCGCGTAGCCTGCGTCACCTCGACTCGATCATCAGCGGGCGCACCGCCCGGTGACCCACATCCCCTGCGGAGGAAAGACAATGCCGGCCAACCAGTCATCCCGCACCCGCCGCTTCGCGTTAGGTGCCATCGCCGCGAGTGCGGCGCTGGTGCTGGCCGCGTGCAGCGGGCCCGCGTCCGACACGCCGTCGAACTCGGGCAGCCAGGCCAACACCCCCTCGGGTGGCGGCAGTTCGCTGCGGATCGCGGTGATCACCCACGGCAGCGCGGGTGACGCGTTCTGGAACGTGGTCAAGAACGGCGCGAGCGACGCTGGCAAGCAGCTCGGCGTCACCGTCGACTACAACTCCGACGGCGACGCGGGCGCGCAGGCCAAGCTGATCGACAACGCGGTGTCGCAGAAGGTCAGCGGCCTGGTCGTGTCGATGTCCAACCCGGACGCGCTCAAGACCTCGATCGAGAACGCGATCAAGGCGGGCATCCCGGTGATCACCATCAACTCCGGCTCCGAGCAGAGCAAGGAGTTCGGCGCGCTCGCGCACGTGGGCCAGGAGGAGGCCATCGCGGGCGAGCAGGCCGGGGCGAAGCTCAAGCAGGCGGGCAAGACCAAGCTGCTCTGCGTCATCCACGAGGCGGGCAACATCGGCCTCACCCAGCGCTGTGACGGCGCCAAGCGCGGCTTCGGCGATGTGCAGACCCTCCAGGTGGACATCAACAACCCCACCGACATCGAGTCGCGGATCAAGGGCGCGCTGCAGGCCGACGCCTCGATCGACGCGGTGCTCTCGCTCAACCCGCAGGTCGCGGTGAACGCGGCGAGCGCGGCCAAGGGCGCGAACTCCAAGGCGCAGGTCGCCACCTTCGACCTCAACCCCGACGTGGTCACCGCGATCAAGGCCGGCGAGGTGCTGTTCGCGGTCGACCAGCAGCAGTACGAGCAGGGCTACCTGCCGATCGTGATGATCAAGCTGTACGTGGACAACGCCAACACCGTTGGTGGCGGCAGCCCCGTGCTCACCGGCCCCGGGTTCGTCGACAAGTCCAATGTGGACACCGTGGCCAAGTACGCCGAGCGCGGCACCCGCTGACCCGCCGGAGGACTCGATGACCTTGGCAGCCAAGGCGCCGCCCGACGAGCGGGTGTCCACACCGAACGTGTTCGACCGGCTCATCGTGCGTCCGGAGATCGGCGCCCTGCTCGGCGCGGTGCTGGTGTTCGTGTTCTTCTCGGTGGTCACCGAGCAGTTCCTCACTGTGGGTGGGGCGGCCACCTGGCTCGACGACGCGTCCACGCTGGGCATCATGGCGGTCGCGGTGGCGCTGCTGATGATCGGCGGGGAGTTCGACCTCTCCGCGGGCGTCATGACCGCGTCCACCGCGCTGGTCACCGCGATGCTGGCCACCAAGGCGGGCTGGAACGTCTGGGCCGCGCTGCTCGCCGCCCTGGTGTTCGCGCTGGCGGTCGGTGCGCTCAACGGCTGGCTCGTGGTCCGCACCGGGCTGCCGAGTTTCATCGTCACCCTCGGTACTTTCCTTGCCCTGCAAGGACTCAACCTGGGTGTCACGCGGCTGGTCACCGACACCGTGCAGGTGTCGGGGATGCGCGCCACCGACGGGTACGAGAGCGCCGGGTATCTGTTCGCGTCCACGATCCCGATCGCGGGCGTGGAGTTCCGGCTCTCGATCCTGTGGTGGGTGCTGTTCGCGGCGGTCGCCTCGTTCGTGCTGGTGCGCACCCGGTTCGGCAACTGGATCTTCGCGGTCGGCGGTTCGGCGGCCAGCGCCCGCGCGGTCGGGGTTCCGGTGCAGCGCACCAAGATCCTGCTGTTCATGACCACGGCGTTCGCTGGCTGGCTGGTCGGCTCGATCAACATCCTGCGGTTCGCCAGCGTGCAGGCGAACCAGGGGATCGGCCTGGAGTTCCAGTTCATCATCGCGGCGGTCATCGGCGGGTGCCTGCTCACCGGCGGCTTCGGTTCGGCCATCGGCGCCGCGATCGGTGCGCTGATCTTCGGCATGGCGCGCCAGGGCATCGTATACGCCCGCTGGGACAGCGACTGGTTTCAGTTGTTCCTCGGCGCGATGCTGTTGGCGGCCGTGCTGGTCAACAACACCCTGCGGCGACGCGCGGAAAGGGTTCGGCGATGAGTGCCCTGCTTGCGGTCAACGGGATCGGCAAGACCTACGGCAGCGTCATCGCGCTGCGCGATGTGTCCACTGTGGTCAATGCGGGCGAGGTCACCTGCGTGCTCGGCGACAACGGCGCGGGCAAGTCCACGCTGATCAAGATCCTCGCCGGGGTGCACCAGCACGACACGGGCGAGTTCCTGGTGGACGGCAGGCCGGTGAGCTTCGGCTCGCCGCGCGAGGCACTGGACCGGGGAATCGCCACGGTGTACCAGGATCTCGCGGTGGTGCCGCTGATGAGCGTGTGGCGCAACTTCTTCCTGGGCTCCGAGCCCACCTTCGGGTGGGGGCCGGTGCGGATGCTCGACCGGCGCAAGGGCAGGCAGGTCACCCGGGACGCGCTCGCCGAGATGGGCATCGACCTGCGCGACGTGGAGCAGCCGGTGGGCACGTTGTCCGGCGGTGAGCGGCAGTGCGTGGCGATCGCGCGGGCTGTCCACTTCGGAGCGAAGGTGCTGATCCTGGACGAGCCGACGGCCGCGTTGGGCGTCAAGCAGGCCGGGGTGGTGCTCAAGTACGTCGCGCAGGCCCGCGATCGCGGGCTCGGCGTCGTGCTGATCACGCACAACCCGCACCACGCCTACCCGGTGGGCGACCGGTTCTTGCTGCTCAAACGCGGTGCCCCGCTGGGGAACTACGAGAAGTCCGAGATCGCCCTCGACGAGTTGACCAGGCAGATGGCGGGCGGCGCCGAACTGGAGACACTGGCCCACGAGTTGCGCGGGGTCGCCACTTGACGCCCGACATTCTCACTGTCGGCCGGGTGGGTGTCGATCTCTACCCGGAGCAGTCGGGCGTGCCGCTGGCGCGGGTGCGCACGTTCGCCAAGTCGCTCGGCGGCACCGCGACCAATGTCGCGGTCGCCGCCGCGCGGCTCGGCCGGGCCAGCGCGGTGCTCACCAAAGTGGGCCTCGACCCGTTCGGCGACTACGTGCGCTCGGCGTTGACCGAGTTCGGCGTGTCGGCCGAATTCGTTGGTACAGCGCCGAATCTGCTGACCCCGGTGGTGTTCTGCGCGCTCGACCCGCCCGCCGACCCGCCGCTGCTGTTCTACCGGCTGCCGATCGCGCCGGACCTCACGCTGTCCGAGCCCGACGTGCCGTGGGACGTGGTCCGCGACGTGCCGCTGCTGTGGGTCACCGGGACCGGTGTGTCCGCCGAACCGGCCCGCGCCACCCAGCGCAAGATGCTGGAACACCGGGCCCGCGCGGCGCATACCGTGCTTGATCTGGACTACCGGCCGATGTTCTGGCCGGACGTCGAGACCGCGCGGCGCGAGATCGGGTGGCTACTCGACCACGTCACCGTGGCTGTCGGCAACCGCGCGGAGGTCGAGGTCGCGGTCGGCACCGCCGACCCGGACGAGGCCGCGAAGCGGCTGCTGGCGCGCGGATTGTCGTTGGTGGTGGTGAAGAAGGGCGCCGACGGCGTGCTCGTGGCCACCCCGGACGGCTCGTGGACCGTGCCGCCGCACCGGATCGACGTGGTCTGCGGACTCGGCGCGGGCGACGCGTTCGGCGGCGCGCTGGCGCACGGCCTGCTCGCGGGCTGGGACCCGGCGCGGCTCGGCGCGTACGCCAACGCGGCGGGCGCGCTCGTCGCGGGTCGGCTGGCCTGCGCGGACGCGATGCCCGGTCCGGCCGAGATCGAGGAGTTGCTGTGATCACCGACGCCCAGTGGCGAGACCTGTTGCGCACCAGGGCGACCGACCCTGCCGCGATCCGCGATGCCTACCGGTCCCGCCGCGGACGGGCCGGGCTGCTGTCCGCGCACGACACGCTGTTCCTGGTCGCGGCCGACCACCCGGCGCGCGGCGCGCTCGCGATCGGCGACGACCCGATGGCCATGGTCAACCGGCGTTCCCTGCTCGACCGACTGCTTGTGGCGCTGGCGAATCCGGCGGTGGACGGACTGCTCGCCACGCCGGATGTGGTCGAGGAACTGCTGCTGCTCGACGCCCTGCACGGCAAGGTCGTCATCGGGTCGATGAACCGGGGCGGCCTCGCGGGCGCCGACTGGGAGATCGACGATCGGTTCACCGCCTACAACGCACAGTCCATTGTGGACAACGGGCTGGACGGCGGGAAGATGCTGCTGCGCCTGGTCGACGCCGACACCGGGACCGCGTCGACGCTGGAGTCCTGCGCGCGGGCGGTGTCCGACCTGGCGGCCCGCGGAGTCGTGGCGATGGTCGAACCCCTGCCGTACCAGCGCATCGGCGGCTCGCTGGCGTTGCAGACCGACGCGCCCGCGCTCGCCAGGGCGGTCGGTGTGGCCGCCGGACTCGGCGCCACCTCCGCGCACACCTGGCTCAAGCTGCCCGCCGTTCCGCACGAGGTGCTGGACGGCACCACGCTCCCGGTGGTGATCCTCGGCGGCGCGCCGACCGGCCGACCGGCCGAGGACCTGGCGTCCTGGCGCCGTGCGCTGACCCACCCCGTCGTACGCGGCCTGGTCGTGGGCCGGTCGCTGCTCTACCCGCCGGACGGCGATGTCGCGGGCGCCGTCACGGCGGCCGCCGAGCTGCTGCGCACCGGAGTTCCGGCATGAGCCTGCACCGTCCACACGGGACACTCGCCGACGGCGTCGACCCGATCCGGCTCACCCCCGAAGCGGCCGGGTGGGCGTATACGGGACTTCGAGTACTGCGCTTGGCGCCCGGCGAGCGGCGGACCGTGGCCACGGGCGAGTTCGAGGCGTTCGTGCTGCCGCTCGCGGGCGGCTGCGCGATCGAGGTCGACGGTGAGCGGTTCGAGTTGACCGGGCGCGACTCGGTGTTCAGCCGGGTAACCGATTTCGCTTATGTACCGCGCGATGCCGATGTGACACTGTCCAGTGTGGATGGTTGCGAGATCGCCCTCCCGATGGCCCGGTGTACGCGTCGGCTCGCGCCGAGGTACGGGCCTGCCGAGGCCGTGCCCGTCGAGGTGCGCGGAGCGGGCAACGCCACCCGGCAGGTGACCAACTTCGGCGTGCCCGGCGTGTGGGACCACGCCGACAAGCTCAACGCCTGTGAGCTGATCACCCCGGACGGCAACTGGTCGTCCTACCCGCCGCACAAGCACGACGAGGCGACCGAGTGCGAGGTGGTCAACGAGGAGGTCTACTACTTCCGCATCGCGGGCCGCGACGGCGTCACGCACTCCCGCGCGGGCTTCGGTCTGCACCGCACCTACACCGCCGACGGAACCATCGACGAAGACGTGGCCGTCCGCGATGGCGATGTTTTCCTTATCCCACGCGGATTCCACGGCCCGTGCGTGGCCGCCCCCGGCTACCCGATGTACTACCTGAACGTCCTGGCGGGCCCCGCCGCCGACCGCTCGATGGCCTTCTGCGACGACCCCGCGCACTCGTGGATCCGCGACACCTGGGCACACACCCCGACCGACCCGCGCTGCCCGGTCACCGACGCGCGCGGCCGAGTGAGGGAGACCCGGTGAGACTGACCACCGCGCAGGCGCTCGTCCGGTGGCTGCTCGCCCAGCGCACCGAACTGCTCGACGGCACCGAGGCGCCGCTGTTCCCCGGTGTGTTCGCCATCTTCGGCCACGGCAACGTGCTCGGCCTCGGCGTCGCGCTGGAGGAGCGGCGCGCGGAGATCCCGGTGTGGCGCGGGCACAACGAGCAGGGCATGGCGCTCGCCGCCATCGGGTTGGCCAAGGCGACGCACCGTCGACAGGTAGGCATCGCGACCTCGTCCATCGGGCCCGGCGCGCTGAACATGGTCACCGCGGCAGGCGTCGCGCACGCCAACCGGCTGCCACTGCTGCTGCTGCCCGGCGACACGTTCGTCAGCCGCGCGCCCGATCCCGTGCTCCAGCAGGTCGAGCATTTCGGTGACGCGACGGCCACGGTGAACGACGCGTTCCGCGCGGTCAGCCGGTACTTCGACCGGATCACCCGGCCCGAGCAGATCATCGCCACGCTGCCGCAGGTCGCCCGCGTGCTCACCGACCCCGCCGACTGCGGGCCGGTGACCCTGGCCCTGCCCCAGGACGTGCAGGGCGAGGTCTTCGATTTCCCCGACGCCCTGTTCGCGCCGGTAGTACACCGGCCGCGCCGCGCCCGCCCCGACCGGCGCGCGCTGGCCGACGCGGCAGACGCCGTGCGCGGGTCGGCCCGGCCGCTGCTCGTGCTCGGCGGCGGCGTCCGCTACTCCGGGGCGGCGGGCACCGCGCGGGAGTTCGCCGAGGCGTGCGGCATCCCGATCACCGAGACCACCGCCGGGCGCACCCTGATTCGGCACGACCACCCGCTCTACGCGGGCCCGCTCGGCGTCACCGGGTCGGCGTCGGCCAACACGCTGGCGGGCGCCGCCGACCTCGTGCTCGCCGTCGGCACCCGGCTACAGGACTTCACCACCGCGTCCTGGTCGGTGTTCGCCCCGGACGTGCGGATGGTCAGCGTCAACGCCGCGGCCTTCGACGCGGTCAAGCACGGTGCGCTCGCCGTGGTCGCCGACGCCGACGAGACCCTGCGCGAACTCGGCGACCTGCTCGCAGGCTGGCGCGCGCCAGAGCCGTGGGCCGCCAGGGCGGCGATCGAACGGTCCACATGGGACAGTCGCATCGACATACTGCGTGCCCCGGGGGTCGGATTGCCGACATACGCTCAGGTCGTCGGGGTGGTCAATGACCACAGTGGACCCGATGACTACGTCGTCACCGCGGCGGGCGGCCTGCCGGGCGAGCTGATCGGCGGCTGGCGCGGGTCCGGCGAGGTGAGCATGGACGTCGAGTACGGCTTCTCCTGCATGGGCTACGAACTGGCCGGTGCCTGGGGCGCGGCCATCGCGCGCGACCGGGGCGTGGTCACCACCCTGCTCGGCGACGGCTCCTACCTGATGCTCAACTCCGAGCTGTTCTCCGCCGCGTTCGCCGGGCACGGTTTCGTCGCCGTGGTCTGCGACAACGACGGCTACGCGGTCATCGACCGGCTCCAGCGCGGCCAGGGCGGCGCGGGCTTCAACAACCTCTACGCCGACTGCGCCACCACGCACGCCGACCCGCCGCGCGTCGACTTCGCCGCGCACGCCGCCGCCCTGGGCTGCGCGGTGTTCGGTGTGGACACCCTCGGCGAACTCGCCGACGCCTACCGCAAGGCGCGCGAGGTGGCGGTCGGGGAGCGCAGGCCTGCCGTCGTGGTCATCCGCACCCACCCGTCCGCGTGGACCGAGGCGGGCGCCTGGTGGGAGGTCGGCGTACCCGAGGCGGCGCACCGACCGGAGATCACCGCCGCCCGCCGCGACCTCGATCAGGCCCGCGCCCGGCAAGTGAGGCACCTCTCGTCCTGACCGCGACGAGGTTGAAGAGGCAGAGGCCGAGGCCAAGCCCGCGACGCGCGCCGGCAAGACCACCGCCGCGTAAGGCATGCTAACCGGGTTGACCCACAAAGGATGGAGCACCGTGCCGCCCGAGCACAAGACATTTCACGGTCGTCGCCATCCGACCGGCACCAACGGCGGAACTCCGTACACGATCTACGACGTCGCCGATGGCTGCACCGTCACGCTGTTCGATGACGGGCGGGTGAGAATGACCATGAAACCGGACGCCGACTGGGCGGTCGAGGTCAAGGAGACCGACGCCCGGTTCCCGGGCGCGAAGATGCTCGAACTCAAGCCCAAGGCGTCCAAGACGCCAACGACAAGGCCCACTTCGGCGGGCTTCGTCAGAGAATGATCAGTCTGCTGACACCCGCACTGGCGCTGAGGTCGTCCGTACGGCGTTCGCGTTTTCGCGCGTGACATCACCGACGCCCGCCAGGCCGAGCGGATCCTGGCCGACGGCTCGGCCGACCTGGTGCTGCTCGCCAGGGAGCTGCTGCGCGACCCGTACTGGCCGTTGCACGCGGCAGCCACCCTCGGTGTCGACGTGACCCCGCCCGACCAGTACGCGCGCGCGTTCTGAGCCGCACCGTGCAGGCCACCCGAGCGAACTCGGGTGGCCTGCACGGCGTTACGGAGGGGGTGCGGCGTTGTGGGTCCGACGCCGGTCGGCGACGGACCCCGGTTCATCGCCGATAGTCGTCGTACTCGTCCTCGGACGAGTCGTCGCTGCGGTCAGCGTTGTCGTGACCGCCGTCAGTGCCGCTCGACAGCTCGCGCTGCAAAGCGTCGAAGTCCGTGTGGTGTGAGCTGTACTTGAGCTCCCGGGCCACCTTCGTCTGCTTGGCCTTAGCTCGGCCGCGCCCCATGGCTCGACCCCCTCGCACAGTGACGGGGCGGCCGGGGGAACGGCGGCCCCGTAGATGTCGACAGTTGATTCCTGCTAACTACCGTACCGTGCCGACGGGGTTTGATGCGACGCGGCACGGTGTGCGGAACCGGACAGCGCGCCGAATGATCGCCCGGGCGCCGCGGCCGCCCCGGTCCGTGAAACGATGAGTGGGTGCCTCGACCGTTCGTCGCCTACCTGCGGGTGTACGAACCGTTGTCCGCGTTCCCTTCGCCCCTGCACGACCGGCTGCGCGCCGTGATCGAAGACGGTCATCTGGACCGCACCGAGGTCGGCATCCGCGAGCGCACGGTGTGGCTCAAGTCACAGCTCTCCGTGCCGCCGTCCACCCTGCCGGGCGAGCTGCCCGACGGGCGACCGTCCGCCAGCGCGATCCGCGACATCCTCGTGCTCGACCCGGCCGAAGTACCCACCGACCAGGCGACCGTGGGCCCCGGCCCACTCGTCTGCCCGCTCGACCTGCGCGCCCGCTCGGCGGCGGCCCTGGTCGGCTTCCTCGCCACCTCGACGCCCACCCTGCGCACGGCCGCGCTGACCGTGTCCCCCGAGACCCTGCGCCAGAAGGCGACCAGCGTCCTGGGCGAACTGGCGAGCGGGGCCGTGCACGTCGTGTCCACCACCTGGACCGTCCCGCTGCCGTGGTTCGCCTTGTTCGACCCGACCCAGCGGCACGTCGTGATCGCACCCCAGGACGACCCGCTGCGCCAGGTCTTCTGGCGCGCCTCGATGGGCGACGCCCGCCGGCGCGTCGAGCGTGCCCACACCCTGGCCCACAAGACCTTCGGCGAGGCGGGGCCGACCAAGGTGCTGCTGGACACCAGCCGGTGGCTCGCGAACTTCCACGAAGGCTCCGCCGTCGAACTCGACTACGGCGGCCTGGTCCAACTCCTGCACGACGAGGAGATGGTCGAGGACACCTCCGCGGAGGACGTGAACGCGATCCTGGACGCCATCGAGCGGTCCGACGCGGCCGCCGTCGCCGCCCGGTTCAGCCGGTTGCGCGATTTCTGGGGCGACCTGGCGATCCGCGAACGCTTCAACTAGTGGTCGCAACCACTAGTGGTCGTGACCACTAATCGAGGTCGTCGAGCAGGCCTGCGCGCAGGCGGGCGGCGCCGACCGGCACACCGCCGCCCAGGACGTCCCGCTCGGCCTTCTCCGCCAGTTCGGGCGCGTCGTAGCCCAGCGCGCGCAGCACGCCCACTAGGATCGGGGTCCGTGGCCGCGGCGCGCCGTCGTCGATCTTCATGGTCACCGCGGTGCCGTCCGGCAGGACCATCGCGTGCACGCCCTCGGCGCCGCCCTTGACCAGCAGGCCGGGGATGACCTGCATCAGCTCGGTGTCGTCGCGGTCCGTGCCGCCGACCAGGTGCGGGTGGGCGCGCATCGCGTCGGCGACGCGGCGGCCGTGGGTGCCGGGGTCGGCCCTCACCAGGCGGGTGTAGCCGGTGGCCAGGCCGCTCAGCGTCAGGGCGAACAGCGGGGCGCCGCAGCCGTCGACACCGATGGTGGCGATGTCCTCGCCGGTCATCTCGGTGACGATCTCGGCGATCGCGAGCTGCGCCGGGTGCTCCGGGTCGAGGTAGGTGCGCACGTCCCAGCCGAGCTGGACGCTGGTGGCGAGCATCGCGGCGTGCTTGCCCGAGCAGTTCATCGCCGCCGCGCGCTTGCCGCCGCCGCCCGCGATGACCCGGTTGCGGCTGACCTCGTTCATCGGCCAGTCCGGCGGGCAGCCCAGGTCGGACTCGGCCAGCCCGTTCTTGCCGAGGATGCCGAGCACCTGCTCCACATGCTCCGCCTCACCACTGTGCGACGCGCAGCCGACGGCCAAGTCGGCGTCGTCGGGCAGGTCGAGGCCCGCGCGCAGCAGGCCGAGGCCCTGCAACGGCTTGTTGCACGATCGGGTGAACACCGGCTCGTTGATCTCGCCCAGGGCAAGGCGAACCGTCCCGTCCGGCGCGAGCACGACCACCGAGCCGCGGTGTACGGACTCCACGAATCCTGAGCGGAGGACTTCGACCAAGACCGGGTTCAGCGTGTCTCCCCCTCGGTGTACTTGGCGCTCTCGGCGGCCAACAGGTCGTCCACCGACGCGCTGCCCGCGCGGTAGCGGCTGCCGATCTGCTCGTTGAGCAGGTCCATCACCTGCTGCACCTGGCGGCGGCGCTGCGAAACCGACGACTCCTCGGACTGGTAGGTGTGCAGCGCCAGCGCCAGCCGCTCGTCGGGCAGGGCGCCGACGTCGGACAGGTCGGCGTCGGAGACCAGGGCCTCGACGTGCCTGCGGTGCGCCTCGGCCCGCGAGGGCTCCAGGCTCTGGTAGCGGCCGGAGCCCATGGCGGGCCCCACCGCGTTGTCGGCGAGGATCGAGGCGAGCTGGTCGACCACCGACTGGGAGCCGCCCGTGGCCCGGCGCTTCTGCTCGGCGCGCACGATGTCGATCCGCCCGTGCAGCAGTCTGCGCAGGTAGGACAGGTCGGTCTCCTCCTGCGCGGCGTCGTCGCGGCGCGCGCGGACCTCGACCAGGTCGAGCTGGTCCAGGTTTTCGACGTAGTCCGGCGCCAGCACCCGGTCGATGCGCCTGCGCCCACCCGGGCGGACTTCGATCACGCGCACATCCTCCGATAAATACCGATCGATCGCCATATCTTGCCGCTGCGGACGCTCAGCTCGTCACCCCAAGGAGTACCCGCGCTTCGTCCGACCCAATCGGCGGCCGCTGCGCGATTCTGGCCAGACCGGACGCCCGCGCCACGAGTTGGGCATTGTCCTTGACCCGCTCGCCGCGGGCGTAGGAGACGGTGTCCTCCATCCCCACGCGCACGTGCCCGCCCGCGGACAGCGCGGCCAGCAGCACCGGCAGCGAGGTGCGGCCGACGCCGGTCGCGGAGAACGTGGCGCCGTCCGGGATGAGCCGCAGCGCCGCGGCCAGGGTCTCGGTGTCGCCCGGCATCCCGCCCGGCACCCCCATCACCAGGTCGACGTGCACGTGTCCGCCCGCGGGCAGTCCGTGCTGGTCGAGCAGCCGGTGCAGGGTGGTGAGCTGGCCGAGGTCGAAGATCTCGTACTCCGGCAGGATGCCCCGCTCGCGCATCCGGTTGTGCAGCTCGACGATGAACTCCCACCGGTTGAGGAACACGTCGTCGCCGAAGTTCACCGTCCCCATCGAGCACGACGCCGAGTCGGGCAGGGCGTCCAGCACGCGCAGCCGGTGTTCTTCGGGATCGGTCACCGCGCCCCCGGTGGACAACTGGACGATCAGCCTCGTCTGCTCGCGGACCGCCGCCACCGTGTCCTTGAGCCGCTGGAGGTCGAGGGAGGGCTTGGCGTCGTCGTCGCGGATGTGGATGTGGATCATCGCCGCGCCGACCCGCTCGCAGTCCCGCGCGGTCGCCACCAACTCGTCGATGGTGACCGGCAGGTTGGGCACGTCGGCTTTGGTGTGCTCGGCCCCGGTGGGCGCGACCGTGATCAACGTGCCGTGCGCGCCGGGACGGGGAGTGGACGGTGCCATGGCGCGATCCTGGCACACCCCCTGGCCAGTTGTGGATTGCGCTTCGCCTAAGCCCCGACGTCACCGACGATGACTTCGAGGCCGCACTCGACGAGGACTGAGGTCGGTCAACCCCGCAGACCCTGGGCGGCGGCGCGGCCGAGGGCTGGGGTGTCGGCGGGCACCGAGTCCGGGTCGATCGACGCCTGCGCACCGGCCTCGCCCTCGCCCGCGACCAGGTCCGTCCCCGGCTCGACCGACCGCTTGAGCAGCGCCAACGCGATCGGCCCCAGCTCGTGGTGTTGGGCGACGGTGCCGACCCGGCCGACCGTCCGCTCACCCGCGAACACGGGCGCGCCCGTCTCGGGCAGGGCGTCGGCCGAGCCGTCGAGGTGCAGCAGCAGCATCCGGCGGGGCGGCCTGCCGACGTTGTGCACCTTCGAGACGGTCTCCTGGCCGCGGTAGCAGCCCTTGGCGACGTGCGCGGCCACGTGCACCCAGTTGACCTCGTGCGGGATGGCCTTCTCGTCGGTGTCGACGCCAAGGCGGGCGTGGGTCGACTCGACGCGCAGGGCCTCGAAGCCCCAGCTTCCCATCGGGCGGGCGCCCGCGTCGGTCAGCCTGGTCCACCACGCGGTCAGCTCGGCGCGCGGCACCAGCAGGTCGGCCGCGTCGTGGCCCGGCCACGGCATCCGGCGCACGATCACGCCCGAGCCGACAGCCACCGCGTAGTCGCCCGCCGGGACCGGCAGGCCGACAGCGCCCAGCAGGTCCGGCGTCTCCGGCCCGACGAGCGACAGCACCGCGCGCTCCGCGGTGGCGTCCCGGGGCTCCACTTTGGACCAGAAGACCATCTGCGCCAGGTACTCCAGCAGCGGCACCTGCCCGCCGCGGACCCCTGTGGCGACGGCGCCGCGCTCCGTGTCGAGCCAGACCGTGTCCTCGGCGTGCGCGAGCACCATGTGCGCGTCGATCCGGCCGTGGCTGTCGAGCACCAGCGCCTCGGTGCCCGTGCCATCGGCGAGACCGGTGACGTGCTGGGAGATCACCAGGTGCAGCCAGGTCAGCCGGTCCTCGCCGGGCACAGCGACGACCTCCCGGTGCGAGCGGTCGACCACCGCGACCTTGCGCGCGGCGGCCCGCTGCTCGGCGAACGGGTCGCCGAAGTGCCAGGGCACACCGGTGTCCACCGACTCGTCGGGCCGGGCGATGGCGCCGGGCAGATCGAGGATCGGTGACCTCACGTGTTCTCCTCTGAGCAGCTCTTGCAGGTTCCTGACAGGGCGAGGTGGCTCGCGTCCAGTACGAACCCGTGCGCGGCCCGCAGTGTTCCGCACAGCTCGTCCATCACCGACCTCGGCGACTCGTCGACGTGGCCGCAGCGGTGGCACACCAGGTGGACGTGCTGGTGCTCGTGCACCGAATAGGTGGGCGCGCCGTGGCCGAGGTGGGTGTGCCGGACCAGGTCGAGGCTCTCCAGCAGTTCCAGCGTGCGGTAGATCGTGGTGATGTTGACCGTGGGCGTGGTCTGCTGCACGTGCTGGCAGACCCGCTCCGGCGTCGCGTGTTCGAGTTCGAGCAGCGCGTCGAGCACGAGCTGGCGCTGCGGGGTCATGCGCATGCCGCGCTCGTGCAGCGTCTGGCGCAGCTCGGCGCGGCGCCGGGTTATCGGGTGGGCGGTCTCCACCCGGCCGATGGTAGGCCCTGCCCAGGCGTAAGGTGCGGATCATGCGCGTGCTGGCGATGTTGGACGGAACCCTCGCCGACGCCGACGCCCCCCAGATCCGGGTCGACGACCTCGGACTCCTGCGCGGCGACGGCGTGTTCGAGACAGTGCTGGTGGTCGACGGCCGACCCCGCGAACTAGGTCCGCACCTGGACCGGCTGGCCCGCTCGGCGGCCATGCTCGACCTCCCGCCGCCCGACCGGGCCGCCTGGGAGCGGGTGGGCCAGGTCGTGATCGACGCCTGGAACGAGCCTGGTGAGATGGCGCTCAAGCTGGTCTACACCCGCGGCCCGGAATTCGGCGACGGCAGCCCGACCGGGTACGCGATTGGCCTGCGGCTCAGCGAGAAGGCGTTGCGCAACCGGGTGTCCGGCGTCGCGGCGGTGACCCTCGACCGCGGGTTCGACCCGGAGGTCGTCGAGCGCGCGCCGTGGCTGCTGCTCGGCGCCAAGACGCTGTCCTACGCGGTCAACATGGCCGGTCTGCGGCACGCGGAGGCGCGCGGCGCGGACGAGGTCATCTTCATCGCCGCCGACGGCTCGGTGCTGGAGGGGCCGACGTCCAACGTGCTGATCGTCAACGGCCGCACCCTGCGCACGACGCCGCCCGCCAGCGGGATCCTGCCGGGCACCACGCAGGCCGCGCTGTATCGCGCCGCCGAGCGGGCGGGCTGGTCGACCAAGATCGAGCCGATCTACCGGGCCGAGCTGGCCGAGGCCGACGCGCTGTTCCTGGCGTCGAGCGTCCGCAAGATCACCCGGGTGCGGGAACTCGACGGCGTGGTGCTGCCGGACGCGGGCATCGTGCAGGCCGAGCTGAACGCCCTCTACGAGTCCGAGTACGCCTGAACCTTCGCCCGCAGCCGCACCTTCGTGCCGGGGCGGGCCTGGGCCAGCTCGGACAGGTACCGAACCGGGACGACGCCGATCACCGGGTAGCCGCCCGTGGTCGGGTGGTCGGCCAGGAAGATCACCGGCCGACCACTCGCGGGCACCTGCACGGCCCCGGTGACCACGCCCTCGCTGGTCAGCTCGCGTCCGGCGAACTCGGCCGCGCGGGCCAGCGGCGCGCCGAGCAGCCGCAGCCCGATCCGGTTGCTCTCCGGCGACACCGACCACACCGCCGCCGCGAGCTGGGCGGCCGGATCGGTGAACCAGTCCTCGCGCGGGCCGAGCAGCACCGGCACGGTCACCTGGTCGGCCGGACTGGGCGGCGGCACCGTGTCCTCGCCGACCGGCGGGCCGAGCGGGCTGCCCAGCGGCAGCACGTCGCCCGCGCGCAGCGGCGCCGGGCCGATGCCGGAGAGCACGTCGGTGGACCGCGAGCCGAGCTGTGGGGGCACGGCCAAGCCGCCGGACACGGCCAGGTAGCAGCGCAACCCCGCGCTCGGCGAGCCCAGCGCCACCACCTCGCCCGCCCGCAGGTGCAGCGGCGTGTGCGAGCCCACGTCGCGCCCGTCGACCGTGACGGGGACGCTCGGGCCGGTCACCGCGACCGTGCACGACGCCGCCGCGCGCAGCCGTAGCCCGCCCAGCACCGCCTCGATGCCCGCCGCGTCCTCCCGGTTGCCCGCGAGCCGGTTCGCCAGCCGCAGCGACGGCACGTCCAGCGCGCCGGACGGCGGCACGCCGAGGTGCGCGTGGCCGGGCCTGCCGAGGTCTTGGATCAGCGCCAACGGCCCTGTCGCGAGCACGGTGAGCACGCGCGTCACGAGATCACCTCGAAGCGCACCCGGTCGCCCGGCGCCAGCAGGGCGGCGGGTTCGCGGGCGGGGTCGAACAGCGCCTCGGCGGCGTCGGCCAGCCGGGCCACCAGCCGCCAGCCGCCGGGGGAGGCGCGCGGGTAGATCCCGGTGAACTCGCCCGCGACGCCGATCGCGCCGACCGGCACCCGCGCGCGGGGCGTGTCCAGGCGCGGCTGACACAGCGGCTCGGGCAGGCCGGTCAGGTAGGCGAAGCCGGGCGCGAAACCGCAGAACGCGACGGCGTAGTCGGCCCCGGCGTGCAGCGCGATCGCCGCGGCGCGGCTCAGCCCGGCCGTGTCCGCCACCAGATCGAGATCGGGCCCGTCGTACACCGCGGGCAGCACGACCTCGCGGGACGCGACCGCGGGCGGCGTCGCAAGATCGGCCTGTTCGAGCACGTCGCGCAGCAGCCGGGCACCGGACGAGCCGGGTAGGAAGGTGGCCAGGACGGTCCGCGCGGCGGGCACCAGATCGACCAGGCCGGGCAGCTCGGCCGCCGCCAGCGCGGCCCGCGCCGCGGCCACGGCGGTCAGGGAGTCCAGCTCGACCAGGACCGCGTCCGCGCCGCACCGCCGCAGCCGCATCGGGCCCGGCTTCAGCCGACCACGCGACGCAGGTACGCCGAGGTGTGCGGTTGCAGCTCCTGGCCCATCATCGCGCGCTCCTCGACGTAGGCGAGGTCGATGTTGTTGACCAGCCCGTACAGCCGCCGCGCCGCGTTGACCTCCTTGGCGCTGGCCGTGCGGGTCACGATGTCGGTGTCCAGCTCCCACGAGGTCACCCCGCGCGGGGCGCCGTAGTAGATCTCCGTGACACCCGTCGCGTGCGCGAGCAGCACCTCGATCGTGTCGTCTTCCTTGGGCCGCCACCAGCCGACCTCGCGCGCGGCCGGTCGGATCACGGTGCCGTCGTCGTCGAGCAGCCACGCGCGCGACTCGTAGTACAGGAACGGGCGGCCGTCGTGGGCGAACGTGATCTGCTGGCCGAACTTGAACGGGCCGTCGATGGTCGGGTAGACGACCTCGCCCTCACCGCGCCACACACCGACGAGCGGCAACAGGGCCAGGCACGCGTCGTGCAGGTTGGGGCCCTCGCGCAGGTTCGCCGTGTCGGCCGGGATCGGCAGGTCGTCGAACTGCGGCAGATTGCGGTGGGCGGTCGCGGCCGCCCGCTCGGCGGCGGCCTGGATCGCCGCGTCACCGCTGCCGGGGACTGGTGGCGTCATCAGCGCTGGTCGGCGTACAGGCGGTAGACCACGTAACCGGCGAACCAGGTGGTTGCCAGGCCCATGATCACCAGCAGTGAGGTGAAGAAGATTTCCACGGGGTGGAGGATAGCCGCACAGCCCGCACCGACTCGACGACAGTTGCGGTAGCGGCCTGCGATCTGGCTGCTCAGGCACCGGACTGGTGCGACGTGACCCGCCCCGGTCGACGGCACTCGCTGCCGGGTCCGCCCAGGGTCGTCCCGCCAGGTTAGAGCAGTCGTACCCCGGCACGGCTGCTTCGTCGTTTTCTCGGTTGGTTGCGGTATGGATTGACCAAAGCCTGCCTGCCGGCCCGTACCCGATTCATTATTGTCTTGAGTTCAGTGCCGGCAACGTACCTGCGACCCTTTGTCTCGCCAACGGGGACCAGGAGTTCGCTGGCGACCAACATTCGTAGGTCGCGGGCGGCGGTGCCTGGCTCCAGTTCGGCGTCGAGTGCGTAGTGGGATCGCGTCACAGTCAATCCGATCAGCGCGTCGTACAGTGCGGCGGCGGCTCTCTCCGGCAGTTTTCTCGCGGAGAGAATCTCGTCCAGTTCGGCCCAGATTCGCCCGGCTTCATCGACGCGCCGCAGCACGGTTTGCGCTTGGATGTGATGGGCCGTCAGGTTGAATCGGACCCATTTCGCAGTACTGCGGTCAGGGCGCCAGGAACCGCCGCCGACCTTGGCGAGGACATCGTAGTATGCGTTGGTGTGGCGCCCCAGCCATTCTTCGATGCTGCTGAACTCGGGCGTGAGGATACGTTCTCGGGCCATGATCAGGGTTTGCAAGGCGCGGGCCATGCGCCCGTTTCCATCCCGGAACGGATGAATCATCACCAGATTCAAGTGGCCGAGGGCCGCGCGCACGTAAACTGGCAGCTCGGTCGGTGTCGTTAGCGAAACGGCCAGTTCGGCCATCAAGCCGGGAACCAGTTCCGGATCCGGGCCCTCGTAGACGATCTCACGTTCTTCCTCATTGTGCACGAATATCGAACTGGACCGGTATCGTCCCGGACTCTTGCTGAGATCGTGACCCAGCATCATGAAATGCAGGCTGCGCAGCAATGACTGATCGAGGGTCGCGCCCGGGTCATCAGCGAGTTGTTGGACGTAGGTCATGGCGTTTCGATAGCCGATGATCTCAAGTGACGTTCGACGGTCGGCTTCGAGCGGCTCCTCGTCTTCGACGATGGCGACCGCGTCGTCGAGTGACACGTCGTAACCCTCAATGCTGTTGGAGCCCCGGATCGCCCTTGCCTTGAGGTTTCTGCGGAGCCGCCCGGTCCATCGGCGCGGCTCGCGCAAGTTGTAGCGGAGGCGCTGCCTGAAGTCGTCGATCTCGCTGATCACTCGGTGGTCGTCGTCGGCCAGCGGCGGCGGTGCAAACAGCATGAAAAGCAGCATCGATGTTGACGAATCATTTGTCAAACTTGACCGGATGAATCGATCATCTCGCCACGAGTCGGAGCCCGGGAGGGTTGTGCTCTCCCGGGCTCCGGTCCTGCTCGACGTGTGGATGTCCTGCTAGCCGACGGTTACGGCAACCTCGTGTAGGCCGGGGGCATCGGCTGTTACTTTGGCTTCGCCGTTGCCGGTGCGGTGCAGGGCACGCACGGTCCATTCGCCGGGGGCGGCGAAGAACCGGAAGTCGCCCGCGTCCGACGAGACGACTTCCGCGGTGAACTCGCCGGTGGCGTCCAGCAGGCGGACGTAGGCGCCGCCGATGGGTTCACCGCCGCTGGTCACCTTGCCGTTGAGCACGATCTCCTTGCCCGCGTCGACATTGGCGGGCAGTGCCGCGTTCTGGTCGGGGGCTCCGCATCCACTCATGTGTCCGTACCTCTTCTCGTTGGTCAGCTCTGTGCGCCGACTTCGACCGGCACGCCGACCAGCGAGCCGTACTCGGTCCAGGAACCGTCGTAGTTCTTCACGTCCGCGTAGCCGAGCAGCTCGTGCAGGGCGAACCAGGTGTGCGACGAGCGCTCGCCGATGCGGCAGTAGGCGATGGTCGACTTCGCCTCGTCGAGACCGGCGTCCTGGTAGAGCTCGCGCAGTTCGTCGTCGGAGCGGAAGGTGCCGTCCTCGTTGGCCGCCTTGCTCCACGGCACGTTGATCGCGGTCGGGATGTGGCCCTTGACCTGTGCCTGCTCCTGCGGCAGGTGCGCGGGAGCGGCGAGCTTGCCGGAGAACTCGTCCGGGGAGCGGACGTCGACCAGGTTCTTCGTGTTGATGGCTTGCACGGCCTCCTCGCGGAACGCGCGCAGCGAGAGGTCCTGGTCCTTGGCGCTGTAGCTGGTCTCCGGGCGGCTCACGGCCTCGGCGTCGAGCGGGCGGCCGTCGAGTTCCCATTTCTTGCGGCCGCCGTCGAGCAGTTTGACGTTCTGGTGGCCGTAGAGCTTGAAGTACCAGTACGCGTACGCGGCGAACCAGTTGTTGTTGCCGCCGTACAGGATTACCGCGTCGTCGGTGCCGATGCCGCGGGCCGAGAGGAGTTTCTCGAAGCCCGCGCGGTCGACGAAGTCGCGGCGCACCGGGTCCTGCAGGTCCTGCTTCCAGTCGATCTTCACCGCGCCGGGGATGTGGCCGGTGTCGTAGGCGCTGGCGTCCTCATCGACCTCGACGAACACCACCCCGGGTGCTTCGAGGTTCTCCTCGGCCCACGCGGCAGTAACCAGCACGTCTTCGCGGCTCATCGGGCGGTTCCCACTTTCCTACTGGTGATGGACAGGCGGTTGATCAGCAGATACGCCTCGCAGCCGAGGCAGAACCCGAACGCGGCGTTCAGGAACGCGGCGGCCAGGGCGAACGCCGTCGCGACGAGGCCGAGCGTGGTCAGATCGGTGGCGAAGGCGACCGCGCCGAGGACGGCGAAGCCGAATCCGACTGCCTGGGCGAAGCGCAACGGCGCGGCGTCCTCGCGCTCGTCGGTCGGCCTCAGCCGCGGCGCGACGAGGGTGCGGTAGAGCACGGTGTACGGGGAGAAGCGCAGGCCGGCGAACGCACCGACGGCGAACACGACAGCCTGGGCGGCGAGCAGTGGCCACCAGCCGGTCAGCAGCACCGCCACCAGGACGGCGGTGGTGAGCCAAGCTGCGAACCGGGGACCGCGGGGGTCGACGGCCGGTCCTGCGGACATGTGGCCTCCTGACCTGTACAGGGATGGGGTCCGGCTGGGGGCGGTGCGGGGAGGCGCGAGCGCGCGACTCGGGGTGCGGCTGGAAATGCCGCGCTACCGCCCGGTCAGATCGAGGCCCGACACAGGCTGCTGTCGACGCGGCAGAAGTCCACCGCGCGGCGCCTGGTCAGGTAGCTGGTCACGGGATCGAGAGTACCGCCAGATCCCTGGAGCTGAGAGAGTTGTCCACCCAGTGAGACGGCGTCCGGCGCGGTTGCGCGCCGGGAATGCGCAGGTAGACCGACTCAGGCGGGCAGGTGCGGGCGGAGCGCGGTCAACAGGGTTTCGCGGTTCGGGACGCCGCCGACCCGCAGCACCTCGACACCCCGGCCGTCCACCGCGAGCGTCGTCGGCGTGCGCAGGACCGCCAGCTCCTTGGCCAGCTCCGGCTGGTCGGTGAGATCGATGTCGGCGTGGGCCAAGCCGTCCGTCCGACCGGCGAGGTCGCTCAGCACGACCCTGGCGTGCCTGCACGGCGCGCAGAACGTGGTCGAGAGTTGCACCAGGGTGATCGCGGCGTCCGGGTCGAGCACCCGGCGCACGTCTTCGGGAACCACGGTGACCTCCGCGCGACGCGTGCGGACTCGACCGTCGCGGGCGCGCAGCGCGACCCCCGCCACCGCTGCCACCAGCAGCGTGACGAGCGCCACGAGCGCACCGGTCACCGACCCAGCACCAGGTCTGTCGCCTTGCCCTTGACCATGAGCAGGCCGGGTTCGACGGTCACCGCGGTCGGCGTGACCTTGAACGGCAGCGTCCCCGGGTCGAGGGTGATCGCGAACAGCGGCAGCACCTTCGCCTGCAGGGCGGCGGGCAGCGCCGCGCTGGTCGCCCCGTTGCGCAGCTCCAGCCGCTTCGGCGAGACCACGATCTTGCCCTCGACCAGGGAGATGATGGAGAACACGCACAGCTCGGTCGACTGGCCCGCGATGTCGGCGGTGCCGCACAGCCGGACCCCGGCGGTGCTGCCCTCCTGGTCGGCGATCTCGTCCTCCTGCTCGGTCTCGGCACCCTCGGCGGGCGCCGTGGCCACGGTCTTCTCGCTGGCCGGGTCGACGGTGAGGTTGGTGAGCGCGGACACGACCTCGTTCTCGTTGCGCTGGATCGCCCGGTTCACGTCGGCGGCCTTGACCCGGACCTGGCCCTCGACCTCGCGCACCGGCACCCCGGTCAGCGAGCCGGACACCAGGTCGGACAGCGGCGCCCGCACCCCGCGCAGGTCGGCGTGCACATCGACGTCGCGCAGCGTGTCCCGCACCGGCACACCCTTGGCGTCCACCGTGACCAGGTCGTACTCGCCGGAGAACGCCTGCACCAGGAACGAGAAGCCGCCGACCTTGACCGACGGGTGGTCGCGCAGGTCGAACTGGGCCTGCGCGCGCTTGGACACCTCGTGTTCGAACACCGCCGCCGCCCCGAAATCGGCCGCGACCAGCAGGCCGAGCAGTACGACGAGGGTGATGACGAGGCGCCGCACCGTCTTGGAGCGCCGCCGCCGTGGCGCGGCCTGCGGCCTGCCGGAGTTCGTCACCGTGGTCATCCCGCCACCCGTTCTCTGCTGGACCATCGTGCCAGTCACCCAGGGTACGCAGGACCCCCGACGACCGAATGATGGGACGCTCAGCGGGGTAACACCGCATTCACAATGGATTCCCGACGAGTCCGGCGGCGGCCTTGATCGGCAGGTCCGAGCGGGATTTACCCGGTCGTAACACGACCCGCCTGACCTGCGCGCCATCGCCGAACTGGACGCGCATCCGTGTGACGCGAACGTCACGACCAGGACATTTGTCGAGACGGGCGGTTATTCTGTTTACCACGCAAATCGAAACCCCGCTTGGGGCCCGCACCTCACCGTCGCGGAGCGGAATTACGCAAGAGAGAGGCGGACTCGGATGAGCCTCGACCTGCTGTTGCTGACCGCCGACCCGGAGCCCGGTTCCGTCGTCCCGTCCCTGATGCTGTTGCCCCACGCGGTGCGCACCCAGGCTCCCGAGGTCACCGCCCTGCTGGACGCGGGTTCCCGCGACGCCGTCATTGTCGACGCCCGCACCGACCTGGCCGCGGCGAAGAGCCTCTGCAGGCTGCTGACCAGCGGCGGCGATAGCTGCCCGGTGCTCGCCGTGGTGAACGAGGGCGGTCTCGTAGCGATCAACTCCGACTGGCGCATCGATGAGATCCTGCTGCCCACCGCGGGCCCGGCCGAGGTCGACGCCCGGCTGCGGCTGCTCACCTCGCGCGGCCCTGCCGGTGCCGCCGCCGACGGGGCGCTGCGCCTCGGTGAGCTGGTCATCGACGACGCCACCTACATGGCGCGGCTGCGCGGGCGCCCGCTCGACCTCACCTACAAGGAGTTCGAGCTGCTCAAGTACCTCGCGCACCACGCAGGCCGGGTGTTCACCCGGGCGCAGTTGCTGCAGGAGGTCTGGGGCTACGACTTCTTCGGCGGCACCCGCACGGTCGACGTGCACGTCCGGCGGCTGCGCGCGAAGCTCGGCCCCGAGCACGAGCAGTTGATCGGCACCGTGCGCAACGTCGGCTACAAGTTCGTGCAGCCGCCCAAGGCGGGCGCCCGCCGCGAGGCCGAGGCCGTCCAGGAACCCGACCTGACCTACACCGTCGACGCCAGGTAAGTACCGTCGGCCCCGTGGCCGAACTGACCTGGCGCGCCGACGCCGCCGAGATCCGTCCGCTGCTGCTCGCCGCCCGGGAGACCGACGGCCGCCCGGAGGTGACCGCGGACGGGCCGCTGCCGCGCGAGTACCGCGGCGGCGAACACCTGCTGGCCACCCTCGACGGCGCCGTCGTCGGCTACGCGCACCTCGACACCGCGGGCGACGCGTTCGGCCGCCAAGTGGCGGAGGTGCTCGTGCACCCGGACTTCCGCCGCCGCGGGGTCGGCACCGAACTGGTCGCCGCCGTGCTCGACCGGGCCGCGTTCGGCGTCCGGTTGTGGGCGCACGGCGACCACCCTGGCGCGGCGGCCGTCGCGGCCCGCCTCGGCCTGGCCAAGGTCCGCGAGCTGCTCAAGCTGCGGTTGGTGTTCGGCGCCGACCCGCTGCCCGAGCCGGTCTGGCCAGCTGGGGTGCGGGTGCGCACGTTCGTGCCGGGCCGCGACGAGGCAGCCGTGGTCGCGGTCAACCGGCGCGCGTTCGACTGGCACCCCGAGCAGGGTGCGCTGACCGCGGCCGACGTCGAGGCGACCGAGCGGGAGTCCTGGTTCGACGCCGAGGGCTTCTTCCTCGCCGTCGACGCCGACGACCGGGTGTTGGGCTTCCACTGGACCAAGGTGCACCCGGGCAAGATCGGCGAGGTCTACGTCGTCGGCGTCGACCCCGACGCGCAGGGCGGCGGGCTCGGCAAGGCGCTCACCCTCGCCGGGCTAGGCCATCTGAGGGGCCTCGGTCTGCCCGAGGTGGTCCTCTACGTCGAGTCCGACAACGCGCCCGCGGTTGCGGTATACGGCCGAATGGGGTTCGCCCGATCGGCCGCCGACGTCCAGTACTCCCTTGTGGACACTCCGGGCGCATAGTCGGTTACGTACGGCAAACGCCCAGGTCACGACGGGGACACGGGTACGGGTCCAGCACGTCGCGCCGGTCACAATCGGGTGCTTGTTCACCCTGCGTTCACCTCTACAGGGGAAAGCGTCCATTACCGCTGCCTAGCGTCCCCGGCGAGGCGGCGGACGGAGAGTGACGCCGCGCCAAGAGAAGACTCCTGCCTGGAGGAATCACGTGATCATCAAGCGGCACGCGTCCGTGCTGGGCATCATCGCGGCGGGCGCCCTCGCGCTCACGGCGTGTGGCAGCGACGCCAACACCCCCGCGGCCCAGAACAACACCGCTGCCCCCGCGCCGACCAAGACCGCCGAGGTCGAGTGCGGCGGCAAGAAGGACCTCGTCGCCGAGGGATCGAGCGCGCAGAAGGGCGCCATCGAGGCGTTCACCGCCGCGTACGTCGCGAAGTGCAGCGGTCAGCAGTTGGCGTACACCCCGTCGGGCTCCGGCGCGGGCATCAAGCAGTTCAACGCGGGCATCGTCGACATCGGCGGCACCGACTCGCCGCTGAGCAAGGACAAGGGCGAGGTCGAGGCGGCCGCCAAGCGCTGCAAGAGCAACCCGGCCTGGAACCTGCCGATGGTCTTCGGCCCGGTCGCCATCGCCTACAAGGTCGACGGCGCCACCGACATCGCGCTCACCGCCGAGGTCACCGCGAAGATCTTCAGTGGCACCGTGACCAAGTGGAACGCCCCGGAGATCGCCGCGATCAACAGCGGCAAGACTCTGCCGGACAAGGCCATCACGGTCATCTACCGCGGCGACGAGTCGGGCACCACCGACAACTTCCAGAAGTACCTCAAGGCCGCGGCGAAGGGCGCCTGGACCAAGGACGCGGGCAAGAAGTTCAACGGCGGCGTCGGCCAGGGTGCCCAGGGCTCCGCGGGTGTCGCCGAGGCCGTCGGCGCCGGTGACGGCACCATCGGCTACGTCGAGTGGTCCTTCGCCCAGGACAAGAAGCTGTCCACCATCAAGATCGACAGTGGCTCCGGCCCGGTCGAGCTGACCGCAGAGTCCGCCGCCAACGCCATCAAGGCCGCCAAGGTCAAGGGCGAGGGCAACGACCTGGTCCTCGACCTCGACGCCCTCTACGCCAGCAACACCGCCGGGTCCTACCCGCTGGTGCTCGCCACCTACGAGGTCGTCTGCTCCAAGGGCTACGACGCCGACACCGCCAAGGCCGTCAAGGCGTTCCTGACCGTCGCCGCCACCGACGGGCAGGCCGCACTGGCCGACGCGGGCTACGTGCCGCTGCCCAACGAGTTCCAGGAGAAGCTGCTCACCGCCATCAAGGCCATCGCCTAACCGGTACTGGCAGACTTCGAGTCGAGGCGAGCAGCGATGAGCGACTCCGCCACGGTCGGACGCCCCGCAGCCCAGAACGGGCCGCGGGGCGGTTCGGCGTCCAACACCGCACCGGAGGCCGTGATGTCATCCACCGCGCAGGGCGCAGGCGGTCCCCCGCCGGGGCAGCTGGCAGGCGCCAAGGTCATCACCAGACCCGGTGACCGGATCTTCAAGGCGTTGACGGTCGGTTCCGGCATCTTCGTCGTCCTGATGATCGCGCTGATCGGCATCTTCCTGCTGATCCAGGCGATCCCGTCACTGGTCGACAACCAGGCCAACTTCCTGTTCAGCCGGGGATGGAACGCCGACCCGGCGAACCTCGCGTTCGGCGTGCTCGACCTGCTGCTGGTGACGGTGTTCAGCTCGGTGCTGGCGCTGATCATCGCGATGCCCGTCTCGCTCGGCATCGCGCTGTTTCTCACCCAGTACGCGCCGCGCAGGCTGGCCCGGCCGTTCGCCTACCTGGTCGATCTGCTGGCAGCGGTGCCGTCGATCATCTACGGCCTCTGGGGCGCCTACGTGCTGGCGCCCGCGCTGGCGCCGGTGACCGAGTGGCTCAACGAGAACCTGGGCTGGATCCCGCTGTTCGCCGAGGGCAGCTCCAGCCTCGCCATCGGCCAGACCATCTTCACCGCGGGCATCGTGCTCTCGGTCATGCTGCTGCCGATCATCACCGCGATCAGCCGCGAGGTGTTCGACCGCACGCCGAGCACCCAGATCGAGGGCGCGCTCGCGCTCGGCGCCACCAAGTGGGAGGTCGTGCGCACCACCGTGCTGCCCTTCGGCCGGGCGGGCTACGTCAGCGCGTCGATGCTCGGGCTGGGCCGCGCGCTCGGCGAGACCATCGCCGTGCTGATCATCCTCAGCTCCACCACGCAGAACTTCAGCTTCAGCCTGTTCGACGGCGGCGACACGATCGCCTCGAAGATCGGCCGGGCCGCGCCGGAGTTCAACGACCCGCGGGGCGCGGGCGCCTACATCGCGGCCGGACTCATGCTGTTCGTGCTGACCTTCGTGGTCAACGCGTTCGCCCGGTCCATCATCGCGGGTCACAAGGAGTACGAATGACAGCCGCGACCGACCTCGACCGCCCCGCGGCGCCGCCCGCCTTCCAGCAGGTCGGCTCGGGCCGCAAGGTCAAGAACCGGATCGCCACGGTCCTGGTCACCTCGACGTTCCTGATCGCGCTCGTGCCGCTGGTCTGGGTGCTCTTCACGGTGCTGGCCAAGGGCTTCACCCGCGTCCTGAACGCCGACTGGTGGCAGAAGTCCCTCGCGGGCCTCACCTCGCGCCAGTTCGGCGGCGGCGTCTACCACGCCATCATCGGCACCCTGCTGCAAGGACTGATCTGCGCGGTCATCGCGGTGCCGATCGCCATCCTCGTCGCGGTCTACCTGGTGGAGTACGGCAAGCGCTCGCGGCTGGCGCGCGCGGTCACCTTCACCGTGGACATCCTGTCCGGCGTGCCGTCGATCGTCGCGGCACTGTTCATCTACGCGCTGTGGATCACCACGCTCGGCATGCCGCGCAGCGCGTTCGCGGTGTCGCTGGCCCTGGTGCTGCTGATGATCCCGGTGGTCGTGCGGACCACCGAGGAACTGCTCAAGATCGTCCCCGACGAGCTGCGCGAGGCCGCGTACGCGCTCGGCATCCCCAAGTGGAAGACCATCGTCAAGATCGTCATCCCGACCGCGCTGTCCGGCATCATCACCGGCATCTCGCTCGCCATCGCCCGCGTGATGGGCGAGACCGCGCCGGTGCTGGTGCTCGTCGGCTACACGACCTTCATCAACTTCGACCCGTTCGGCGGCAGCATGGCGTCGCTGCCGCTGCTGATGACCTCCGAGCGCAACGCCCTCGGCGAGGTCGGCGAGGCGCGGGTCTGGGGTGCCGCGGTCACCCTGATCCTCATCATCACCGTGTTCAACCTGCTGGGATCGCTGATCTCGCGGTTGACGTCCCTGAAGACCAAGTGACCGGGCGGTAACTACCCAATCATGGCCAAGCGCATCGATGTCAAGGACCTGAACCTCTACTACGGCAAGTTCCACGCCGTCGACGAGGTCTCGCTCGCGGTGCCGCCGCGCAACGTCACCGCGTTCATCGGCCCGTCGGGCTGCGGCAAGTCCACGGTGCTGCGCTCGCTCAACCGCATGCACGAGGTGATCCCGGGCGCCCGCGCCGAGGGCAAGGTGCTCCTCGACGGCGAGGACGTCTACGCCGCCACCGTCGACCCGGTGTCGGTCCGGCGCACCATCGGCATGGTCTTCCAGCGGCCGAACCCGTTCCCGACGATGTCCATCCGGGACAACGTCGTCGCCGGCCTCAAGCTCGCGGGCGAGCGCGACAAGAAGAAGCTGGACGAGGTCGCCGAGCGCGCCCTGCGCGGCGCCAACCTGTGGGTCGAGGTCAAGGACCGCCTCACCAAACCCGGCGGCGGCCTCTCCGGCGGCCAGCAGCAGCGCCTGTGCATCGCGCGCGCCATCGCCGTGCAGCCCGACGTGCTGCTGATGGACGAGCCCTGCTCGGCCCTCGACCCGATCTCGACGCTGGCCATCGAGGACCTGATCGGCGAGCTGAAGAAGGACTACACGATCGTCATCGTCACCCACAACATGCAGCAGGCGGCCCGGGTGAGCGACCAGACGGCGTTCTTCAACCTCGCGGGCGTCGGCCAGCCCGGCCGCCTGGTCGAGGTCGACGACACCGAGAAGATCTTCTCCAACCCTGGCCAGAAGGCCACCGAGGACTACATCTCCGGCCGCTTCGGCTAGTGCGGGGACTTCGCCGGTTCCACGTGGAACCACATGGGTAGTCGTTTCGTCACACAGCAGACGCACCCTGCGGGCGATTGGTACGGTTCCCTGGGGTTCGAACGGCGATCGGACTGAGGGGCACACATGTACGTCGACGACGCGGGTGGCGCGGTGGCGGGTACCGGCATCGGCAAGTCCATGGCCGACTTCGCGGGCGGCGCCAAATCGGGCGCGTTCTCGGTCAACGAGGAGGGCGGCGCCGCCCTGCTCAAGGCCATCGCCGAGATGAAGGACTGGCTGGACGGGGAGCGTAACCGGCTCCACCTCCTCGGCCAGGAACCCGCGCTCGGCAGCAGCAACGGCGCCAACGTCATGCGCCCACACGTGCAGCAGGTCGCGACCGACACGCAGGGGTTTCTCACCCAACTTCAGGCGTTCGACGAGGCGCTCATCAAGGCCGACGAGGGCATTCGCCAGGCCATGGCGAACTATCAGCAGACTGACCAGGTCATCTCGACCAGACTCCGCTGAGCTGCGGCACATCGCGAACAGGGATTCAGGGGATTACCGTGAGGCGTTCGGTTCTGGTTTGGTTGCTGACGGCGATACTGCTGGCCGCGGGATGTTCGGTGACGACCGCGGGCACACCCACACCGGGTGGCAGCAGTGGCCAACCAGAAACCTCGACACCCACGAAGCCCTCGGTGCCCTCAACCAGCGCTAATCCGAGTCCGCTCGCGGACATCGGCCCGTGTGACCTGATGCCCGCGTCCGCGGCTACCGCTCTCGGCTTCGAAGACGCGAAGGGCGAAGAGGAAAAAATCGGCCGTGCCCGAAGCTGTAGCTGGAAAATCAGGGGCGCGACGCTGAGAGAGAACGTCAACTTGGGCGTCGCCATTTTCGATACGCTCGGGATCGCCGATATCGTCGCAAAGGGGCAGGTCGAGACCCTGCCGCCGATCGGTAAGCACGACGCGGTTCGGTTCACCGGCATCGCCGACAACTGTGTCTTCACGCTCGGCGTGACGAAGTCGGTCCGGGTCGACATCGTCGCCACCGGGTCGCTGTTCGAGAAGTCCTGCGATGTGGCGTCGCGGGCTGCCAAGCTTGTTGAACCTGAACTGCCCTGACGAGCGGGAGGAGACCCCATGCCTGGATATGCCCGGACCTACACCCCGCCGTCGGCCGACAGCACGACCGTCGACGTGTCCACTCCGTCGAGCCCGAACTACGACCCCGCGTCGCCGTCGTATGACGCGACCTACGACTCGGGCAGCGGGGTCTACATCGATCGACGGGGTACCTCCGAGACCGGAGCGGCGGTCGAGCAGCAAGCCGAGCAGCAGGTCGACCAGGAGATCGAGGACGCCAACTGGTGGGAGTTCTGGCGGGCGTTCACCCGAAACAGTGAGGTCAACGACCAGTACAGCCAGGAGTTGAGCGCCCAGGCAACCGCGCTCACCCAGGGCGTCGACCTGCGGCAGTCGCCCGCGCTGCAGCAGACGAACTACCTGAGCTACGCGCACTCGGCGCTCAAGCCGATGGTCACCGAGCAGGTGGACCCGGACCAGGTCGGCGAGATGGGCGACCTGTACGTCGGTGCGGGCAACGCCATGGCCAGGTTCCAGTCCGGCGTCGCGGACGCGATCAACAACAGCCAGGCCGACTGGCAGGGCCAGGCAGGCGACCAGGCGCGCCAGTTCATGGCCGATGTGGGCAACTGGGTGGGCAAGGCGGGGCAGAGCGCGCAGCTCGCCGGGACGCAGACGAACATCCAGGCCGCGGCGCTGTCCGAGGCCAAGAACTCGATGCCCGAAGAGGTGCCGTTCAACTTCGCCGCGGCCAACCAGGACCTGCTGACCACCACGAACCCGGTCCTGTGGGCCACCAAGGCCGCGGGCTACATGAACGACTACCGGGCGAGCCAGGCCGCGCACGAGCAGGCCGCGCGGGTGGTCGGCACCTACGACGGCACCCTGGGCAGCGCGGCCACCATGCCCGCTTTCTCGCCCCCGCCGGTCATGACCGGCGGCGACGGCACCGGCACGGGCACCGAGGGCGGTGGCGCCGGAGTCCAGCAGGGCTCGGGCACTGGCGTCTCCGTCAACGGCGGTGGCGGCCCTGGGGCAGGTGGCGGTCCCGGCGGTCCGGGCGGCGGTGCCGTCCCACCCGGTGGCTTCACGCCCCCGCCCGGCGGTGGCCCGGGCGGCCCCGGCGGCGGTCCGGGAGGTGGCGGTCCGGGCGGCACGCCCGGCGGTCCCGGCAGCGGCACCGGTCCCGGCGGCTTCGACCCCGGTGCGGGTGTTCCGCCCCTGCCGGGCGCGGGCGGTCCCGGCTCCGGCGGTCCGGGCAGTGGCGGCCCCGGCGGTGGCTTCCCCGGAGGCGTTCCGCCGATCGGCGGCGGCGCGATGGGTCCGGGCGGCGACAACGCCCGCGGCGGCCGCGGCGGGGCGGCAGGTTTCGGTGGCGGCCGCGGTGGCTTCGGCCCCGGCGGCGGCGGCTTCGGCGGCCCGGGTGCGGGCGGGCTCGGCGCCCGGCCCGGTGGGCCCGGCGTGGCTTCGGGCGCGGGCGCGCTCGCGGCGGAACAGGCGGCGACCGGCGGCCGTGCGGGCGCGGGTGGCCCGGGCGCGGCAGGTGGCCGCGGCGGTGCGGGTATGGGTGGCGGCATGGGTGGCGGCGCGCGCGGCCAAGGCGGCGAGGACGAGGAGCACCAGCGGCCCGCGTACCTGGTCGAGGCCGACCCCGACCAGGTGTTCGGCACCGACGAGATGACCTCACCCCCGGTGATCGGTGGCTAGCCGCTGATGCCAAGGTCGTTCACACTGTCGCTCGCGGCGGTGGACATGCTCTCCCAGGCGCTTCGGATCAGTTGCAGGCAGTTCCCGTTCGAGATCCCGAGCTTCGGCGAGTTCGAGGAGGATCGCAACCGGATCGCGAAGGCCGTGTTCACCGACCTGGCCAACCGTGGGCTGCTCAGGCGCAACCAGCTCGACCCAGACGTCGAGTCGGCGCTCGTGGTGACCGGCGAGCACGACATCGGGATTGCGGTCATGGGCTCCATCGACAAGGACCGGCAGGTCAAGGCCCGCGCCGCGGCCACGGGGAAGACGGCCGTGCTCGCCGTCCAGGAGGGGCAGAGCCTGCGGTTCGAGCTGATCAGCCCGGCCGCGCTGGCCCGCACGGTGGTCGCCCTGCTCCCCCCTGCCACGGCAGGCCCGGGCCAGTCCGTTCAGGTGGTCCAGCCCGCGCCGCAGAAACAGACCGAGGGCGACGGCGGCTTCATCCACAAGGTCCGCGCGCCCCGCTCGGCGTCGGACGCGCAGTTGCGGATGGCCGAGACCATGCTGGAGCGCCCGCGCACCGGCTCCGGGTTCTTCCTGGTCAGCGCGCGCGGCAGGCACGGCAGGGAGATCGACGCGGGCACCGTCGGCTGGATCGACACCGACGCAGGCCGCTACCTCTCGCTGACGCGCCCCACCGACGACGGCGAAGTGCGGGCGACGTACTCCCCGGCCGACAGCGCGCGGCTCACCCAGCAGCTCGGTGAGCTGATCGACTCGGTCACGCCCCGGAACTGACCGCTCAGAAGTCCTCGTCGGCCGCGCCGGGCATCCGGCCCGTCACCACGAATACGACGCGCTTGGCCACCGACACCGCGTGGTCGGCGTAGCGCTCGTAGAACCGGCCCAGCAGCGTCACGTCGACGGCGGCGGCCACCCCGTGCGGCCACTCCTTGTCCATGAGCACCGTGAACAGGTGCCGGTGCAGGTCGTCCATCTCGTCGTCGGCGTCCTCCAGGGCACGCGCGGCGTCGACGTCCTGCGACCGGATGACTTCCTCGGCCTGGGCGGCCAGCGCGACTGCGACCCGGCCCATCTCGGCGAAGTACCCGTGCACCGGCGCGGGCAGCACGGGCGCGGGGTGCCTGCGCCGGGCGGCCTTGGCCACGTGCAGGGCCAGGTCGCCCATCCGCTCCAGGCTCTCGGCGGCGTGGATCGCGGCCAGCACGGTGCGCAGGTCGGTTGCCACCGGGGCCTGCAGCGCGAGCAGCGCGTATGCGTGTTCCTCGCAGGACGATCGGGCGTCGTCGATCTTCTCGTCGCCGCTGATCACCTGTTCGGCGATGCCGAGATTGGTTTCCAGGAGGGACCGGGTGGCCAGCTCCATGGCCTCGGCGACCATCGAGCACATTCCGGCGAGATGGTCGGCGAGTTTTCCGAGTTCGAGATGGTAGGCCTCACGCATGGCCACAGCCTAGAGGCCACTGGTCCGCGGTACCCCATCGCCGGATGAATGCCGGGTGAACCACACGCGACCAGTCCGCGCTCAGGCGCAGGTGACGTCGCCGCCGTTGATGGTCGACAGGTCGTTGGGCAGCGGTTCGGGCTCAGGCGCGGTCGGGGTCTCGCCCGTGCCGGGTTCGATGACCTGGCCCTTGTACTCCGGGCCGAGCACCAGCACCAGCGCGCCCGCCATCGACGGGTCCTGTTGCAACTCGGCGCCCGGCACCGAGGACGCGAGGGTCAACGCCGCGGCCTCGTTGCCCTTGCCGTAGCGCACGACCGTCTTCGGCACCGACGGACCGGCGTTGACCTGCACCACCGTGTACCCGAACGCGGCGAGCTTGTCGGCAGTGCGGCGCGCGATGCCGCCGGTCTCGTTGCCCCCGTTGAGCACCTGGATCTTCAGCGTCTTCGGGTCCACCGGCTCCTGGCGCAGCGGCGCGGGCTGCGGCAACGCCTGCTGGCTGCCGCCGGGCGGGGCCGCGGCCTGCTCGCCGGGCAGCGGCTGGTCATTGATGATCGCCCGGAACAGGCTGCCGGTGTCCTCCTTGCGGAGCACCTCGTTGCCGCGGCCGTTCGCCTCGCCGACGGTCGGCACGGTGACGAAGGTGACCCGGCCCGCCTCCAGCCCCCCGAGCGACCGGCCGAGTTGGAACAGCGAGTCGAGGCCGATGTTGTCACCGAAGGTCGACTCGGCGAAGGCGCCGGTGAAGTCGGTGAGCTTGCTCGGGTCGAGCAGGATCTGGCCGGACATCGCCTTGCGCAGCAGGGAGGACAGGAACCGCTGCTGGCGCTTGATGCGGCCGTAGTCCGAGGTCGGGTCGCCGCGCACATGCCGGGAGCGGACGAAATCGAGGGCCTGGTCGCCGCGCAGTTCGACCTCGGTGCCCGCCTCCTGCACGATCCACTTCTTCAGGAAGGTGTCGTACATCGGCTTCTCGACGCACACCCGCACCCCGTCGACGGCGTCGACCATGCCCTTGAAGCCGGTGAAGTCGATGCCGATGAACCGGGTGATCTGCAGACCGGAGATCTGCTGTACCACCTTGGTCACGCACAGCGGCCCGCCGATCTGGTAGGCGGAGTTCATCTTCGCGGTCTGCTGCGGTGTGGCCCGCTCGCCGGTGTACTGCCCGGCCTTGGCGTCGAACCGCTCACACTCGGGCCTGCTGATCTCCAGGTCCCGCGGGAACGACACCACGACGACCCGTTTCCGGTCGGCCGGGACGTGCGCGATCATGACCGTGTCGGAGCGGGCGCCCGGCACCTGGCCCGCGTCGCCGACACCCTCCTCGGCCTCCGCGCCCTCCCGCGTGTCGGAGCCGACGAGCAGGAAGTTCTCGTCGCCGCGCTGCCCCTCGGCGTTCAGGATCGCGCTGGAGTTCGGGTCGAGTGCCCGCACCTGGTCGATGCTCTCGTCAGCCCACTTCTTGAACCCCCACCCGACGCCCGTCGCGATGAACACGAGCACGGCGGTGGCACCCGCGAACAGCTTGGCGACCAGAGCGGAGCGGCTCCGCTTCGGCGATTTCTTCGGCTCCGCCTGGACGACCGGCACCAGAACCGTCGGCTCGCCGGGGATCTGCGCCAACTCGTCGAGGTGGTCCTCCATTTCGTCGTCCTGCGCGGCCCACGGGTTCAGCTTGCTGCGCTTGGACTTGCGGGCGCGTTCCTCGGCCTTGAGGTCATCGTGGACCTTGGAGAACCGGGCGAGCGTCTCGTCGACCCGGCGCCGCTTCTGGGTCGCCTCGCCGATGGCCTCCATCTCGGTCGTGAGACAGACCATCTCCTCGCCGGTCGCGTTCGGCGGCGGGGTCAGCGGGACCCGGGAGGGTGCTTCCGGGTTGTCCAGCCCGTTGGTGACCCCCGGAAGGGACGCCTGGCCGGGGTGACGGGGCGCCGATGACTGGCCGGGCGGCTGCTGGCGGGGCATGGACGACTGGCCGGGCGGCTGCTGGCGCGGGATGTGCGGCCGGGGGCCGTCCTGGCCGCCGTCGAGGCCGGTGGCCGCCCGGTTCTGGCCGGTCGGGTCCGGGATGGGGTGCCTGCCGGATACCTGCCCGTGGCCGCCGTCCGGGTGGCGCCTGCCCGGTGGGTCCGGCCGTGGCGTGACGTCCGGGTGCTCGCCGGTCCCCTGCGGGTGACCGACCTCCGGCTCACCGGGTGCGAGGCGCTGCCCGATCGGCGGTCGGTTGACGCCTGGGGCAAGGCCATCTGCCGGAATGGGCGCCATGGACGGCTGGGACCGGTGTCCAGGGGGCGGAAGCGGACGCCTACCGGCGCCGGGCGGGACCGGCCGCCCTCCGGTCGGTGGCAGGGGATGCCTGCCGGTTCCCTGGGGGAAGTCCGCGGTCTCGGCTGGTCCGGGGTACGGGAGCCTGCCGGATGGTTGGGGCAGGTTTGCGGCCGAGGTTTGTCCCGGTGCGGGATAGGGGTGCCTGCCGGTCTGTTGCGCGGCGTCCGCGCTGCCGGCCTGGCCCGGTCCGGGGGGTGACTGCCTGGGGCCGCGCGTGTCGGTCGTGGGCAGGGGGCGTTCCGCGGTGGGCTGGCGTGGTCCACCGCCATCGTGTGGCGGGGGAAGGCGCCTGCCGGTGGTGTCTGGACCGGTGGCCGGGATCGGCTGCCTACCGGTCGCGTGGCCCGCCGGATACTGAGCCGCCTGCGGCTCGCCTGCGCGGTTGGGCCTGCCGCCGCGATCGTCGGTGGGGGCTGAGGATTCGCCGCGACCGACCGTCGTGGGGCGCTGTCCGGTGTGCCCTGTTGCCTCGGGGCCGCCGAACGGGCCGCCGCCGTGGTTCGCGGATCGGGGATCGTCGCCGGGGACGGCGCGGGAGAAGGCACCCGCGAGGGATCGGCGCGGTGGGCCTGGGGCGGGCCGGACGGCGGTGTCGTCCACCGAGGAAAAGCCGGGCTCGGCCGCACGACGGCTGCCCGCGGCAGGCGCGTCCGGCTGGACAGCGCCGCGGTCTGCTCCCCCACGGCTGGTCGCCAGATCCTCCTGGACAGCACGGCGGCCGGTGGCGTCGTCCGGCTGGTTCGCGCGGCGACCGGGCGACGGGTTCGTATAGGCCGTGGGAAGGTCCGGCTGCGCCGTGCCGGGGCCAACGGGGTGGCCTGGTTGAGCTGTGCCTCGGCCGGTGGCGTGATTCGGCTGGACCGCGCGGCGGCTGTCCGGGTAGACGGTGGAGGTGTCTGGCTGCGCCGTCCCGCGGCTGGTGGGATTCGGCTGGGCCCCGCCGTGACTGGCGTGGTCCTGCTGGGCCGCGCGGCGGCCGGTCGGCAGGTCTGTGTAGGCGGTGGGGAGGCCTGGCTGGGCCGTGCCTGCGCCGCCGGGGTTGTCTGGCTGGGCGGCGTGGCGGTCAGTGGAATGGTCTGGCCGGGCGGCGCCGTGACTGGTGGAGTGGTCTGGCTGTGCGACGCGGCGGCCGGTGGGGACCTCGGGAGTGGCTCCGCGATAGAGGTCCGGTTGTGCGACGCGGCGGCCGGTGGGGACCTCGGGAACGGCTCCGCCGTGGAGGTCCGGTTGCGCTGCGCGGCGGCCGGTGGAGTGGTCTGGAGAGGGGGCGGGGCTGGTGGTGGAGTGGTTTGGCGGTGTGGCGGCATGGCCGGTGGGGTGGTCTGGCTGGGCGCGGCGGCCTGCGGGAGCTCCACCGTGGCGGCCGGTGGCGGAGGTCGGTGATGCCTCGGCGCGGGGCGGGGCGGCGGGGGCCTGGTGCCGGGGAACTTCGGGCTGTTCCTCGGGTCTTGGTCCGCCGGGCGATATCGGCTGCAGATTCGGTCGCGAGCCCGTGTGTCGCTCGACCAGGTCCGAGACGCTGACGCCACCGGAGCCTTCCATTGACCGGCGCCTGCGCCGGGGCTGCTCGGTGGGCTCCGGTGCTCGGCGCTTGCCGCCTGGTTCCGGCCTGGGTGCGGTCGGGGTGCCGTCGCGGCCGTGGTCGTCGGGCACCCGTGCTCCTTTCCAGGTACTGCCTGAACCGATGCCAGTTGGTTATCAACACGTTGCGGTGCCGCGTTCGGTTGCTTACCCGATCGTGTCACTCTGCGGACGCGATAGTACGGATGGCTGTCGCTCGTGACGACTGATGTCCGAACTTGCCCACCACGGGTACTCGATTTTGCCGAAGTCGCTAGCCCAATCGGGGTAGCTGATCGCCGAGTGGTCGCGTCAGTGCGCCAAGGCGCGCGGAGCGGTGATCGCACGCCTACCGGCTGCCGATCCGGCCAGGTGGGGCTTACCGTCGAGTAGGTAGGCAACGGCGTTGCGGCCTGATTGCTTGGCCGTGTACAGCAAGCTGTCCGCCTCGCGAAGCTGGCACTCCGGCGAGAGCTGTGTGTCGTCCGCCACGTACCTGACGGGCTCGTGGGCGAGCCCGATGCTCACCGTCACCCGCAGGCCCAGCACCAGGCTGGACCACGCGTAGTCCTCCACCCGGGCCCGCGCCGCCTCGGCGAGCGCGATGGCCGTCTGGGCGTTGACAGCGGGCAGCACGAGCACGAACTCCTCGCCGCCGTAGCGGGCGCAGAACGCACCCTCCGGCAGGCCCTGCTGAAGCAGTTCGACGACGCGCTGCAGGACCCGGTCGCCGACGAGGTGGCCGAAGGTGTCGTTGACCTGCTTGAACCAGTCGAGGTCGACCAGGGCGACGGCGAGGCCGTCGGCGCGGCCCTGTTCGGCGAACACCTCGACCAGGCGCTGGTCGAGGTAGCGGCGGTTGTAGCTGGCGGTCAGGCTGTCGCGGATGCTCTGCTCGTGCGCCTCGGCGTGCTCGCGGCGCAGCCGGTCGACCTCGCGGCGGAACTGCTCGGGAATCTGCGGCGGCTCGCTCAGCTCGGACATCAGGTCCAGCGCGGACCGCAGGTGCTGGTATGCCTGCCGGAACTGGCCGCGGGAGGCGAGCAGCGCGGCGATCGACTGGTGCAGGCTGACGAGGTTGGCCGCGTCCGCGGGCGGGTCGGCGTCGGCGCGCTCACCGATCGCGGGGTGGCGCAGCGGAATGGTCGGCTCGCTGACCCGGTGCTCCAGCCACGCGGCATCCCGCTGGTCGGGCTCGGGCTTGGCGACACCTCGTCCCAGAACGGCCACCGCGGTCACCTCCCTACGTACGTGTGTGTCGTCCTTATCGACGTCTCGCTTGAGCCGACGGGACGCATGAACGGAGGAATTCCCCCTACTGGTGTACTCGGCATTGCGCCAAACCAGTGACAGGCCACCCGTCGGTCGCCGAACGCACACCTCCGGCGTCACCCGGATGGAGTCACCGTGTCGGGCAGGGCGTGAAGCCGTAGGCCCGGCCGTCGAGCACCACGACCCGTTGCGACCCGATCTGCTCCGCGAGGGTCGCGCTGTCCCGGCGGATCTGGATGGACACGCCGACGACGTACACCGCGCCGCGTGGGCGGGTGCTGGACTTCTCCGGCTTCCACTTCGCGTCGGTGCGCAGGGTGGACAGCGCGGGTTCGATCTTGAGTACCAGGTCGCCGAGGTCGCAGATCCGGTCGGCGAAGTCCGGGTGCTGGGACCGGCGCAGGAAGTCGCGCTGGGTCGACGGGCCGTCCGCGGCTGCCTCGTTGAGGTCGGCGAAGTACCGACCGACCAGTTCGCGTTCCTGCGTGGGCGCGGCGCCGCCGCCCGCCGGGACCGCGCGCCCGGCGACCGTCGTCGCGCACCCGGCCGCGGCGACCGCGACCATCAGCATCCCCACCGTGCGCCGCACCGCTCAGCCCCCCGAGTGCATCAGTTCGGCCCCCGAGGGCACGGCGGCGTCCTCTGGATCGTCCAACCAGCCCTCGGGCAGCGCGACCTTGCCGGGCGCGCCCTGCCTGCCACGCGGGCCCTCGGCGTCGGCCGGGTAGGGCGCGGTGTGGTCGAGTTCGCCGATCAGGTCGGCCAGTTCGGCCAGCCCGGCGACCATGGCGAAGCGCTGCCGGAGGTCGGCGCCGACCGGGAAGCCGCGCAGGTACCAGGCCATGTGTTTGCGCAGGTCACGCAGGCCCTTCTGGTCGCCGAGGTGCTCGGCGAGCAGGGTGGCGTGCCGGTAGAGGACGCGGGTGACCTCGCCGAGGTCGGGCCCGTCGGGGACCGGGTCGCCGGCGAACGCGGCGTGCAGTTCGCGGAACAGCCACGGCCTGCCAAGGCAGCCGCGGCCGACGACCACGCCGTCGCACCCGGTCTGGTCGACCATCTTGAGCGCGTCGGCCGCGCTGAAGATGTCGCCGTTGCCCAGCACGGGGATGGTGGTGACGGCTTCTTTGAGGCGCGCGATGCACGACCAGTCCGCTTGGCCCGAGTAGCGCTGGGCGGCCGTCCGCGCGTGCAGCGCGACCGCGACGGCCCCCTCGGCCGCCGCGATGCGACCCGCGTCGAGGTAGGTGATGTGGTCGTCGTCGATGCCCACCCGGAACTTCACGGTGACCGGGATCCCCGCGGGCTCGGCGGCGCGCACCGCGGCGGCCACGATGTCGCCGAAGAGCCTGCGTTTGAACGGCAGCGCCGCGCCGCCGCCCTTGCGGGTCACCTTGGGGGCTGGGCACCCATAGTTGCCGTCCAGGTGATCAGCCAGGCCTTCACCGACGATGATCTTTACCGCTTCGGCCATGGTCTTGGGGTCGACGCTGTAGAGCTGCAGCGAGCGCGGGTGCTCGTGCTCGGCGAAGGTGATCATCTCCATGGTCTTCGGGTCGCGCTCGACAATCGCTCGCGCCGTGACCATCTCGCACACATAGAGCGATGAGGCGCTGCCGAACTCCCGGCACAGCGTTCGGAACGCCACGTTGGTGATACCCGCCATGGGTGCGAGTACTACGGCGGGGTCGACCACGTACGGTCCGAGCTTGAGAGATGGGTTTACTGCCACGCGGTCCAGGTTACTGTTCGCCCCAGAGCTCCACCGCGACCTCGCGATCCGGTGGATCTCGCGGCGACCGGCGTGCCTGCTTCCGGTGCTCAGGTCTCCAGTTCCGAGTACCACTCCGACAGGGACGGTTCGGTGGACTCGTCGGGGACCAGGTTGTCGAACAGGTCGCCCGCGTCGGCCGGGTCGTCGTCGAGGGTGGTGAACGGGTCGTCGCCTTCTGCCTTGGCGTCGGGGTCGAAGTCGGCGACGGGGTTGTCCTCGGTCGGCTGGTTCTCGAACCCGCCGTCCTCCGGGACGTCGGAGGGGACGTCCTGGGTCTGGTCGTTCGGGGTCGCGTCGGTGGCGGGCTGGGTCTCGCCGTCGCCCGCTCGGGCGTTCCAGGTGCCCTCGCCGGTCGGGTCCGCGTAGGCGGACTCCGCGATGCCGTCGTTGTCGTGGTCGAGTAGGGCGGTGTCGGCTACGCCGTCGCCGTCGGAGTCCCACATCGCGTCGTCGTAGCGGCCGTCGCCGTCGAAGTCGACGGCGATGGCGTCGGGGGTGCCGTTGCCGTCGGCGTCCACATTGGCCTGGCCGTGGTGCACGGTCGGATCGCTCTCGCCGGTGCCGAACCGGTATTCGATGTCCGCCATCGCGGAGCCCCCTCAAGGTGGGTCGATGTCGACGGGGTAGACGTGCGTACCCCCGACCAGGTTCCCGCACGGCGCGTGCCGGAAAGCCTAGTCCCCGCTGGTAGATTGCGGCTTCGTTTCCCCACCACGGCGAGGAGTCGAGTGTCCGTCGACGCACGTCTCGCCGCTGACCTGGCCGGTCAGGCGGGCAGTCTGCTGCTCCGCCTCCGCGCGGACGCGTCCTGCGACGCCCGAACGCTCGGTCAACGCGGCGACGCCGAGGCCAACACGCTTCTGCTCGACCGGCTCGCCGCCGAGCGGCCCGGCGACGCGGTGCTGTCCGAGGAGTCGGCCGACAGCCCGGCGCGGCTCGACGCTGACCGGGTGTGGATCATCGACCCGCTCGACGGCACCCGCGAGTTCGGCCTGCGCGAGCGCCCGGACTGGGCCGTGCACGTCGCTCTCTGGCAGCGGGGCGCGGGCATCACCGACGCCGCCGTCGCGCAGCCGTCGCTGGGCGAGGTCTACGCCAGCGACGACGCGCACCTGCCGCCGCGCCCGGCCGAGCCGAGGATGCTGCTGCTGGTGAGCGACACGCGTCCGCCGGCGTTCGCGGCCCCGGTGGCCGCCGAGGTCGGCGGCGAGTTGGTATCGATGGGCTCGGCGGGCGCCAAGGCGATGGCCGTCCTCCGCGGCGACGCCGACGCGTACCTGCACGCGGGCGGCATGTGGGAGTGGGATTCCGCCGCCCCGGTCGGCGTCGTGCTGGCCGCCGGGCTGCACGCGTCGCGGCTGGACGGGACGCCGCTGCGCTACAACCAGTCGCACCCGTACCTACCCGACCTGGTCATCTGCCGGACCGAGGACGCGCCGCGGCTACTGGCCGCGATCAAACAGTCCACTTAGGACCAGGTGGAGAAGGGCGCGCGCGCGAGGTAGGCGTTGCGGTAGCGCTTGTCGTCGGTGACCTCGGTGCCGAGCCAGCCGGGCCGCGGGAACGGCGCGTCCTCCGCGTCGAGTTCCAGTTCGGCGAGCACCAGGCCCGTGTTCGCGCCGTGGAAGACGTCGACCTCGAACCGGTGGCCGTCGACCTCGACGATGTGCCGGTCCTTCTCGATCGGGTCGCCGACGCACAGCCCGGCGGCGCTGACGCCCTCGACGAAGTCCACCGGCACCTCCGTCTCGAACTCGGGCCGCGTGATGCCCGCTGCCTCGCCCTTGACGGTGACCCAGCCACGACCGCCCGCGCTGCGCACCCGCACCTGTGAACGCTCACCGATAGCCAGGTAGCCCTGCACGATCCGGTCGGCAGAGACGACCTCGGACCGCCAGGAGTCGTTCGCGACCAGGAACTTGCGCTCGATCTCGACCATGCCCGAAGGCTCTCACAGGTGGGTGTCGGCGAGGAGGCCGAGCAGCGTTTCGGCAGGCGCGTCGGCGAAGTCGCCGGGTTCGGCGGCCACCGCGCGGTGCCAGACCAGGGCGCGGGCGATCTTGCCGAGCCTGCACGCCAACTCCAGGTCCGCCACCAGTTCCGCGCGCGGCGCCAGGTCGGTGAACGCCTCCAGGTAGGCGTCGCGGGCGCGGTGGACGGCCGCGTCGTCGCCGAGTCGGCTCAGCGGAACGAGCATGGCGGCGAACGGGTGGGCGACCACGCTGTCGCCCCAGTCGTAGAAGCGGACCAGGCTCGGGTCGGCGGCGACGAGGATGTTCTCCGGGTGCAGGTCGTTGTGGTCGATGCTCGCCGGGACCGGTGACGCGGCCAGGCGGGCGCACCAGGCCGTCACCTGTTCGCCAAGCGCGGCAACGGGTTCCGCCGCGTCGCCGACGACCGACAGCGCCTCGGCGAAGCGGGTCGGCAGGATCGGCGGGCGCATGTCGGCGACGCCCGCGGCGAGCAGTCGGTCGACGTGCGGGGCGAGGTCGCGCTGGAGCTGTCCGTACCGCGGCAGGACGTCCACCAGCAAATCCTCCCGCAGGCCGCCCAGCGTGGGGCCGCCGTCGGGCAGGATCAGCCTGCCGCGGGCCGGATCGGTCGCGATCGGCGCGAGCACTCGGTCGGGCACGATGTCGTGCAGCACCTCGTAGAGGCCCGCCTCGAACGCCGTGCCCGGCCCCGCCGCCTTGAGCCACACCGGGCCGGCGGTCGTCGGCGCGGTCAGCACCGTGGCCCACGGCCGCACGCGGGGCTGCTCGACCTCGCCGGTGCGCACGATCCCCGCGTCGGCCAGGCAGGCGTCCAGCCAGGACACCGCGTCCGCCCGCCACGCCGCCGACGACCACAGCTCGGTTCCCATCCGGCCACCTTGCCGTACGCCGCACCGTGTGTGGTGTTCCCGCTGTAGCTGTAGTGTTGTCTACCTTCTAGGTAAGTGTTGCATGTTGACATTCCCATCGGGGGCGTGTTAGCTTGTATTACAGTCTGACCGAACCGTCGAGTCGAGGAGTAATACCATGCCTAACGACTCCTCTCCGGTGAGTTTCCGAATCTCAAACGAGGAGCGGGCACTGCTCGAAGCAGTTGCCCATTACATGGGGGAAACCCTGTCCAACTTCATTCGGCGTAGCGCGGTCACTCTCGCGCAGAGCATCGTGGACAACGATTCGCCGGATGTGGTGCTCAAAGGTTATCGGGAAATGCTTGCCCGAAAAGCAAGTTGGGACAGTGATCAGCTAGCTGGCCTGGAACGGCAGTTGCAGCGTTCCGTCAATCGAGGCGCCGCGGCGGTCGCGGCGCGACAAAAAGACAGACAAGACTGATCCGCCGCAGCACGGAGGACACGGAATGGCTAACGGTCCACACAGCAGCGCAGTCGAACAGGCTGTGGCACGAACAGCAGCCCGACGGCTGCGCACCGTCTGTGAAGGCCACCTCTACACGCTTCTCCAGTCGAACCTCGATGCCGAGAACGAGGACTACCAGCGCTATTTCATGGCCTGGCTGACCACACGGGCGCTGACCGGAGTCGCGATGTCCGAAATGCTGTCGGGTGACCGTGACCCGGCGACCGCGCCGACGGCGCGGTCTGGACCTTCCGATTCGATTCCCGATGGTGGCGCGGTGCCACCCGGCGAGACTGGTGTGCCGTCGGGGGTAGCACCTGTCCGGCCTGCTAGTGGCCGATTCGCATGGCGCGGGCTTACCCGGATCGTGGTGCGGTTCGTGGTCGGTGTGCGCGGCTGGAAGGGATGGCCACGCACGGTCGGCGACGGTGTTGCAGGCATGCCATTGCATGCCGATGGTGCCGGTGGGCGTCAACCCGCCATCGTCCTGCTGCCGTGGTCGCCTGAGCAGGACGGAGGGCTGCAACGATCGTCTTGGTCGCCGGTTGCCAGACCCGGGCCGGTGCCGCGGTTGGCGACGGCTCCCGGCTAGGGAACGGCCTGGGGTGATCAGGCGGGGGTTGGCGAATGGGTTTCCGGGATCGACGGGAGCCCATTCGCTAATACAACTCGATGACGTCCATGCCCTGGAGCCCGCTCACCACCACTGCGGCTTTGTTGAGCGCCAGGCGGCTGTTCATGAGAACTTGGTACGCGGTCGGGTCAATGTCGTCGAGAAAATCGGCCAGGCTGGTCAATGTGACATTGAGGTCGGCAATAAGGCAGACGACAACGATATTCGCGGTGCGCACGCCCCGAGTGGTGACGTACCGGAGGGCCTGAAGCTTGCGCATCGCGAAGACGGCTATCTCCCGCTTGTCCGACATCGTGCCGTTAGCCGAGTCGATGTTGAGCAGCGAGAATTGATGTCGATCCCGTACGCAGAATGCCCGCTTCACCACGGCGAACAGCTCGGCGGTCAGCTCGTGCAGGTCGACCAGTTCCACCGGCTTGGGCCGCCGCTGGGTCGAATCGTCGTGGTCACTCAAATCGGTTCCTAGTGTCCGCTGATCGAGTAGGGCGCTCGTTCAGTGGTCGGTCTGCGTGATGCCAGTGTTACTCGCTGCGCTGAACGGGTGACGCGACATGCCGCGAACCGAGGGGTGCCGTGTCGGCGTCCCTCGGCTCGTGTCCGGGCGGATTCAGGCAGGCGGCAGGCTCCGGTCGTCCCTGGTCGGTTCGGTCGGCAGTAGCAAGGCGTACTGCTGCCGCAGCCGGTGCGCCTCGTCCTCGTAGGCCCGCTGAAGCTGAAGGTGCTGCTGCACGAGTGCGCTGAGAAACGCCGAGTCATCCTGCTCGGGCGAGCCGTCGCGGAACGCGGTGAAGAACACCAGCAGCGCCGTGACCAGCATGACGAACGACACCAGGATGGCGAGCAGCGCGGCGAGGTTGTTCAGACCGCTGAGCAAACCCTCGGTGTAGACGCGCTCGAACATGACCACCGCGATCAGCGTCACCAGGAAGGCGACCGCGAGCAGGCTCGCCTTGGACCCCGGTGACAGGTCCTTGAGTACCAGCCTGCGCTGGTCGGTCTTGTTCTCGCGTTGGTTGCGGCCCAGGTGATACAGCACGGCCGCGGCGCTGCCGGTGCCCAGGATCGACACGACGATGCTGATCACCAGGTAGATCGGCGCGTCGAGCGGGGCGGTCCAGTCCACGTTGAACACCGAGCTGGTCAGCCACAGCATCAGCGGGAAGTCGACGACGACCAGACTGACCAGGCTGAGGAGTTTCAACTTGGCCGACACCACGCGGTGGCGCAGGCTGCCGCGGATCTCGGCCATGTCGATCGAGCTGGTGACGACGACGGCCCGCTCCATCGCCTCGCGGACGGTGAAATGCTGCCCCCGCGGGCCGATCACCGGGGTGTCCAGGACTCTGCCTGCGACGTACTGCAACTCGTGGATCCGCGCGCGGATCCGCTTGAGCGACCCGGCTCCAGGGCCGGAGTAAGGGTCGTCGCCATGGGCGGGGGTGTGGGTGGGGGGTTTAGTGGTAGTCACCGGACACGCTCCTCGGAGGTGGTGAGGTAGGAGGTGATTTCGACTC
>NZ_JBQTHF010000052.1:0-38257 GCF_052390155.1 Actinokineospora sp.
GACCTTGATAGGGTGGCGGCAGAGCTAAACGGTAGGCCACGGCAAACGCTGAACTGGCGAAAGCCGATCGAAGTCTTCAGCGATCTGATAGCGAACCCCGTGTCGCAATGATCATTTGATTCCGCCCCGGCTTCTCGATGTGAAACGTCCCCCAGTCCGACTGCGGCACCAACACACACGGATCCTTTCCCACCAACAGAACCTCACGAGGCCGCGCGGGCCTGGACGCAACCGTGGAACTCGGCCGATCCGACACCGAGCCACCACCAGCGGGAAGCGGCAGCCCAGCAGAAGTCGAACTACACCCCCCCCCCCCCACGAACACCACCGCCAACACCACACCGAGCAAACCACCACGCCGACCCATCACCGCACCCACCGAAAAGCCGACTCGTTGACATCCTCGACCAACCCGTATAGCCGAGCCATGTCAGCTAACGCCTCCACCACGGCCTGAAGCTGAACGACATAGCCCTCGGCAGCGACAATCGCGGACAAACCGTTCTTGCCGAGCTCAGCGACCGTCCGTTCACTACACGGATCAGCCCCCGGAGCCGGAACATTGACCAGCAGGTCCCGCTTCACCCGGATGAACTCCTGGACGATGTCTCGGCGGGCTTCGAGGCGGCGCATCAACGCGAGCACCTTGTCCGGCTCTACCCGCATCGTCGCAATCGGCAGACCAGAACCAACTGCGCCCGCCGGATCACCGAACCCGCCACCCCACCACTCTGCGTGAACGGCATCTCTCGTACCCCTCCGTAACCGACGACGCACTCCCCGCCAGCGATGTTAGCAAGCCGCCAATAGATCGTGGGCGTTTCGCCCACAGGTTCACCTGGGCGGCAGGCCGCTGCCGATCGGGCCGCCGACCGAGGCATGGTTGAGCAGGTCGACGGCGACGCGGCGGCCGATCGGGCAGAACTCCGCCACGGCGGTGGCGACATCGGCGGGAACCGTGGTACCGCCCGGAGTGACGGCCACATGGAAGGTGTTCTGGCCGTCGTATTCCACGGTCAGGAGCAGCTCATGCCCGGGTCGCTCGCCAGGACGCGCTCGATGGCGTAGTGAGTGCCGATCCGCAGCCAGGCCAGGTGGGTCACCCGGTCGGTCCCCCGCCCGGCCGCCATGGCGACGTGTTCGGCGACCTCGTCCGACATCGACGCGTTGCGCGTGCCGATGCCCAAGCGAAGAGGCAACGACCCGGACGGGTCTCGTTGCCCGAACAGACACCCGGTCCCGAGTTTGTCGATCTCCGTGGGCGCGAATCCCGCCGAGGTGAGCACCTCCGGCGGTATCGTCGCGCAATCCTTTCGAAGATCGAGAAACCGGGGCGACACCGGGACGCGGTCGACGACCACCGCCCAGTCGCCCAGCCTGGTGCCGACCGGGTAGGCCGGGTCCACGGTGCCGAGATCGGTCGGACTCGCGGGCTGACTGAACGACGCAGGCGAGCAACCCGCGACCAGCACCGCGATCGCGGCCCCGGCAACGCACATCGTCCTATTTCGCATGGTGTTTCCTTCCTTCCAGACACGCGACCGCTTCGGTCAGCGTGTCCAGGAGTGCTTGGTACCGGTCGGTCCGGTAGATGATGTGGATCTCCTTGTCGGGCAGTCGCACGTAGAGCTCGATCGGCCCGAGGTAGGGCGGCGCGTCGGCGGCACGGTCCGTCCACTCCGGTTCGACCGAAGACGAGTACGGGGCCACGCCGAGCAACCAGTAGCCGCACAACGGATGCAGGCCGGGGACCATGCCCGCGCTCCGCGCCTCCACAATGGACAGGAGCATCCGCACGGCGTCGAGGTCCAGCGACAACGCGAAGTCGCCCACCGCAGCCGGGTAGACGATCAGATGCCCCCGGTCCAGCGCCAGGTCGAAGATCGTCGTGCAGTTCCCGCCGTCCGGCGTCCTGCCGGTCACCGTCCACCGGACCGCGAACACAGGTTCTCCCACCGCTGTCACCATCCCCGCCGCCATCTCGGCTCCCTCCGTCGGTACGTGGACAGGAAACCATAAGTTGAGGCTCAGCTTAAATCGTTCACCCTATTGGGTGATGCTGCTGAGGCTCGCCATGCCATAGACTTGGTCACGCACACAGGAAGGGCGGAGCAATGGCCTCTGGGGGACGAACCGCGCGGCGCCGACGACTGGGCGCGACGCTGGTCGCACTGCGCGAGAAGGCAGGCCTGACACAACGGGACGCGGCGGCGGAACTCGATTGCTCAGTCGGCAAGATCGTCAATCTGGAGCGCGGCGACGCGGCGGGCAAGAAGGCCGAACTGGAGACGCTGCTGCGGTTCTACGGCGCGGCCGAGGATCAGTTCGCGACTCTCGAAGTGATCCGCAAGGAGGGCGCCAAACGCGGTTGGTGGTCGACCTACAACCTGCCCGAGTGGGCCAAACCGGTGGTCGGCTTCGAGAGCGAAGCCGTATCAGCTCGAACCTTCCAACCGATCCTGATCCCGGGATTGTTGCAGGTCGAACACTATTCGCACGCACTGCACACCTCGGCACGCCAGCTCACGCCCACCGCCGATGTCGACAGGCATGTGGCCGCCCGCAAGACACGCCAGCAACGACTGACCTCGCAACTGCCCTACCTGGAGTTGTGGGCAATCATCGGCGAGGAAGCGCTGCGCAGGCCGGTCTTGTCCGCTGACGGCATGGCCAACCAACTGGATCATTTGGTCGAGATGGGCAAGGCACCGCACGTGAAGATCCAGGTGCTGCCGATCGCAGCGGGTGCGCACCCGGCGATGTCCGGTTCCATCTACCTGATGTCCTACGAAGACCCTGAGGATCCGGACATCGGCTGGGTCGAACATCCACTCGGCGGGTTCGTGGTAGATGATCCCAAGGGGGTCACCACTCTGAGCATGATCTTCGACGACATCCGTGCCGCCGCTTTGAGCGTGCGGGACTCCGCTAGGCTGATCGCCAAGATCGCCGAGGAGTTCCGTGAGGTGCGCGCACATGAGGAACCTGCCCGAACCAGACCAGTTCGCCTGGCGAAAGTCCAGCCGTAGTCAGGCCAGCGGTGAGTGCATCGAGGTGGCGGGTGGGGTTGGCGGGGTCCGTGACTCCAAGAACGTCGGTGGGCCGGTGCTCATGGTCGGGACCACCGGGTTGCGGGCACTGGTCGCGGAACTGAAGGGCGGCGGACCCGGCCAGTAGGCTGGCCGCATGTCCGTTCACATCACGCGCGTCTACACCAAGGTCGGCGACAACGGCAGCACCGCGTTGGGCGACGGTTCCCGGGTGCCCAAGACCTCCCCCCGACTCGCGGCCTACGCCGACGTGGACGAGGCGAACTCCGCGATCGGGGTCGCCATCGCGCTGGGGGGGCTCACCGATGAGGTCGGCGACGTGCTGCGCGGCATCCAGAACGACCTGTTCGACGTGGGCGCCGACTTCTGCGCGCCGATCGTGCCCGATCCCCCGTATCCGGCGCTGCGCATCACCGAGGCGTACGTGACGCGCCTGGAGGGCTGGATCGACGACTTCAACGACCGGCTGGCGAAGCTGAACTCGTTCATCCTGCCCGGCGGCACGCCCGGCGCGGCGCTGCTGCACGTCGCCCGCACGGTCACGCGGCGCGCGGAGCGCAGTGCGTGGGCGCTGCTGGAGGTCGACGCGGAGCGCACCAACGAGGTGGCCGCGAAGTACCTGAACCGGTTGTCGGACCTGCTGTTCGTGTTGGGCCGGGTCGCCAACCCCGGCGGCGACGTCCTGTGGCAGCCGGGCGCGAACGGATAAGACCACAGGGCGAACACCGTCCGGTGCCGGAATCGTCGCCGCGATCGACACCGAGGACTCGCTTGTCCTGAGTGCGGCGGCGGAACGAGGACCGGGAGCGGACTCAGCCTGCCCCCAGGCGACTGACGAGGTCGTCGGGCAACGGGTACGGGCGTTCGGCAGGCAGCAGTGCCCGCGCGGCCTCGTCGCGGCCCGCCGCCACGTGCGCCCCGATCTCGTGCATGACACCGGTGACGTCGGCGATACCGGTGATCCACTGCCGCACGTAGCGCTGCACTGCCGCACCCCGCAGGCCGATCTGGATCGACCGGTGGTCCAGTGGCCGGTGGTGCAGATCACGCTCTGGGTCCCACTGCACGCGCACCGGGGACGCGGTGACCTGCGCGGCCCAAGCGTCCGGATCGTCGTGCACGGCGGGGTCGAAGTGGCTCAGCGCCGCGTGCCGTAGCGCCCAGTGGAAACCAGCGCGGGTTACGTCGATGGCGAGCACCCGTTCCTGCCCCGCTTTGCCCGCCCAGCCGCAGCGGTAGGCCATCCACCGGAAGGACGGCTTGATCCACGTCATCCGCTCGCGTTTGAACGGTGGCACAAAGGTCCCCGCGTCGAGCGCCGCGTCCGCGATGGCGGGCGGATACGCCTGGTAGACCCGGATCGTCTCGTCGCCGTAGCAGGCGCGGATCTGCCGTTCGACGATCAAGAGGCCCACGGAAGGCGACGGCCGGGCGGGGCGCTTTCCAGCCAGGACAGGAAGCCGGTCAGCGCGTCCAGGTCCATGGCGATCTCCACCTGGGGCTGCGGCCCGCCGGTAGTGTTCTCGAACCGTAGGACGCGGGAGCCGCTGGGCATGTTCGGGGTTTCGCCGCGTTCCGGTTCGCGGCGATGGGTGATCTCCAGGCCGTCGCGGTGGATGATGCGGTCGGGGCCCGCCCGCAGGCTGAGCGCGCGGAACCAGGCGAACTCGTCGCCGTGGAAGCGGCCGACGCCGAGGTGCCAGCCCTTGCCGGTGTCGTCGACCCGGGTGCGCAGGGCGACGTGGATGCCCCCGGTGCGCAGCAGCCGGACCCGGCGGATCACCAGCAGCAGCAGGACGAGCAGGACCGCGGCCAGGAACACCACCACCAGCGTGCTGATGTCCATCGGCCGCCCCGCCCCCCTACGCCGTCATCAGGCCGATTGCTCGGCGGCGCGTACTCGCGCGGCCGCCCTGGCCCGTTCGTCGGAGTCCTCGTGCGCCAGGTCCGTGCGCGCCTGGCCGAGGTCGATCTCGTCGGCCAGTTCGGCGGTCTCGGCGAGGATGCTCACCGAGTCCGCGGTGACCGAGAGGAAACCGCCGTGAACCGCGGCGACCACGGTGTTGCCGTCGGCGGTACGCACCTTGACCACACCGCCCTCGACCAGCTGACCGAGCACGGGCTCGTGACCGGGCATGATGCCGATCTCGCCCTCGGTGGTCTGCGCCACGACGAACGTGCCGGTACCCGACCACAGGCGTCGTTCCACGGCGACGAGCTGGACGGACATCTCAGCCACGCGAATCTCCCTCGACTCTCGGTTCCAGGGCAGTCTAGTTGGTCCGCTGACAACCTCCCCAGCCAGGCTGGTGTCGGTAGGGGTGCAAGACCTCACAACCACAGGGGGTGATGGCGATCGAGCCGAATGACGAGTTCGCCGAGTTCGTCGCGCACAGATCGACGGCCCTGCTGCGCACCGCGTACCTGCTCTGCGGCGGCGATCGGGGCGCGGCGGAGGACCTGCTTCAAGATGTGCTCGAACGCACCTACCGCCGCCGCAAACGGGTGCGCGGCCGCCTCGAACCGTACGTTCGCGCGGCGCTGGCGAACGCGTCGGCGAACCGCTGGCGCCACCGTTCGCGGCGGGTGGCGGAGTCACCGCTCGACCAGGCAGCCGAGCCCGGCGTGCACGGGCCGGAGGGCGACGTGCTCGACCGTGACCAACTCGCCAGGGCGCTGGGTCTGCTGCCCGCCCGGATGCGGGCGGTGCTGGTCCTGCGCTTCTTCGACGACCTGTCCGAAGCCGAGACGGCCGCCGCGCTGGGCTGCTCGACGGGCACGGTGAAAAGCCAGACCTCGCGCGGCCTCGACCGGCTGCGCGCCCTCCTCGACAGCCACAGCCTCACGAAGGGATGAGCATGGACATCACCGAACTCTCCCGCGCGATGCGGGCGGCCACCGAGGAACTGGAACCCCGGCCCGGATTCGCGTCCGGGGTGCTGCGCGGCGCGCGGCGCAGGCAGGTCCGCACCCGGATCGCGGTGGCGGGCGTCGCCGTCGTCGCGACGGCCCTTGCGGGCGTGGGGGCCACCGCGATCTGGTCCGACGCCGGTCCCCGGGACGTCGGGACCACGGTCGCGCCGAAGCCCAACCCGCTGCTCACCTCACCCACCCGTGGGGACCTCGCGACCGACCGGACGTACCTCGATCAGGTGATCCAGGCCTGGCGCAAGGGAATCCAGGTGTCGCCCAACCGGGACGCCCTCACCGGGCTGACGGGCGAGCCCAGGGTCTACTGGGCGGGCACCACCCCGGCGGGCCGGGTGGCGATCGTGGCGCAGGGCGCACCCACGGCCGACCTCGGCACCGTGACCTGGCCGGAGGGGGTGACACCGCCCCCGGACTGGGACCTGCAGCGCGTCGCAGTCGGACTGGTGACCGGCGAGCAGGCGACGCTCGTCAACGACGTGCCGCCGATATCGCCCGGGAAGGTGAACGGCGTCGCGTTCCTCTTCGGCTACCAGGATCACTACGCGATCGCCCCGACCGGCATCCCGCTGTCCCTGTCCAGCGGCTTCGACGTCGCCCAGGACGGCAAGGGGGCCCGGCAATGGACCGCCATGTCGACGCGCGACGGGGTCGCCTTCGCCGAAGTCCGGCCCGGCGCCCGTCCCGGCGACGTGCGGATCGCGACCGATCCCGCGCAGGCCGCGACCGAGGATCTGATCGTCCTGCCCAGCTCCAGCTACGACGACGGGTTCGACCGGCAGAGCAAACCGCTGCTCACCGCGAGCCAGAAACTGCCCAACCCCAAGAACACGGTCTTCCGAATCGGCGGCAGCACGGCCAAGCCGCTGTCGGAGTTCCACGAGATCAACGTCGTCCTGGTCGACGCGGGTTTCGCCGACCCGCTGTCCCGAATGTCGGTCTCCGGGTTCCAGGCCGTCGCCGATCTTCCCGGCGGGCGCACGATGACCGGGATCGAGTTCGTGGTCGACAGCGCGGGGAGCCGGTTCTACGCCGTGGTCACCGAGCGGGACGGCACCGTCGTCTCGGTCACCCACGGCGGGGTCTACGACCCGAACAGCACCCTGCCGGGAAAGGTGGAGCTGCCAGAGGGAACCCTGGTCGTGCACTACGAGGCGACCCTGCGGTACCGGACGGCGCCGGACGGCGCATGGACCGACGCGGGCAAGGACGCCGCGTTCCTGCCCGCCGCCGCGACCGAGGTCGAGGTGACTCTGCCGGGGCAGGCCCCCAAGATCGCCGCTGTCTGAACGGCGAAAGGCCGGTGTCCACATCGGACACCGGCCTTTTCGCGCGCCTGCTTACTTCTTCTTGGTCAGCGCCTGGTACTTGCGCTCCAGGTCGTCGAGCCCACCGATGGAGAGGAAAGCCTGCTCCGGCACGTGGTCGTACTCGCCCTTGGCGACCTTGTCGAACGCCTCGATCGTGTCGGCGACCTTGACGAACGAGCCCTCCTCGCCGGTGAACTTCTTCGCCACGAGGAAGTTCTGCGACAGGAAGCGCTCGATGCGCCGCGCCCGGTTGACCGTCACCTTGTCCTCTTCGGACAGTTCGTCCATACCGAGGATGGCGATGATGTCCTGCAGTTCCTTGTACTTCTGCAGGATCCGCTTGACCTCCTGGGCCACCCGGTAGTGCTCCTCGCCGACGATGGCCGGGTCGAGGATGCGGGAGGACGAGGTCAGCGGGTCGACCGCCGGGTAGATGCCCTTCTGGGAGATCGGACGGGAAAGCTCCGTCGTCGCGTCCAGATGGGCGAAGGTGGTCGCCGGGGCCGGGTCGGTGTAGTCGTCCGCGGGGACGTAGATCGCCTGCAGCGAGGTGATCGAGCGACCACGGGTCGAGGTGATCCGCTCCTGCAGCTCACCCATCTCGTCGGCCAGCGTCGGCTGGTAGCCCACGGCCGACGGCATCCGACCCAGCAGGGTCGAGACCTCGGAACCGGCCTGGGTGAACCGGAAGATGTTGTCGATGAACAGCAGCACGTCCTGGTTCTGCACATCGCGGAAGTACTCCGCCATGGTCAGCGCGGACAGCGCGACCCGCATCCGGGTGCCGGGCGGCTCGTCCATCTGCCCGAAGACGAGCGCGGTGTCCGGCAGGACACCCATCTCGTCCATCTCCAGGAAGAGGTCGGTGCCCTCACGGGTGCGCTCGCCGACGCCCGCGAACACCGACGTACCACCGAAGTTGCGGGCGATTCGGGTGATCATCTCCTGGATGAGCACCGTCTTGCCGACACCGGCACCGCCGAACAGGCCGATCTTGCCGCCCTCGACGTACGGGGTGAGCAGGTCGAGGACCTTGACGCCGGTCTCCAGCATCTTGGTCTTGCCTTCGAGCTGGTCGAAGGCGGGCGGCCGGCGGTGGATGTGCCAGCGCTCGGCGTCCGCGGCGTGGCCCGGCTTGTCCAGGCACTCGCCGAGGGCGTTGAACACGTGGCCCTTGACGATGTCGCCGACCGGCACCGAGATACCTGTGCCGGTGTCGAGCACCGGGGTACCTCGCACGAGGCCGTCCTGCGGCGCCATCGAGATGCAGCGCACCAGGTTGTCGCCGAGGTGCTGGGCGACCTCAAGGGTGATGGTCTTCTTCATGGACTCAAGGGCGACGTCGACCTTGAGCGCGTTGAACAGTTCGGGCACCGAGCCGCGCGGGAACTCCACGTCGACGACGGGGCCGATCACCCGGACGACGCGACCGGTTGCGGTCTTGGTGGCTGGCTCTTGAATGGCAGTCATCAGTCATCACTTCCTGCGGCAGCGGCGAGCGCCTCCACGCCACCGACGATCTCGCTGATCTCCTGGGTGATCTGCGCCTGGCGAACCTGGTTTGCCACACGGGTGTAGCTCTTGACCAGTTCGTCGGCGTTGTCCGTGGCGGACTTCATTGCCGTGCGTCGAGCGGCGGACTCGGAGGCCGCCGATTCGAGCAGTGCCGCATAGATCCGGGTGTTGACGTACTTCGGGAGCAGGTTGCCGAGCAGCGTCTCCGCGTTCGGCTCGAACTCGTAGGACGACCTCAGCTCGGCCCTGGTCGTGGCGGCCTCCTCCTCGGTCGCGTACTCGATCTCCAGCGGCGCCATCCGCTTGGCCACCGGACGCTGCGAGAGCATCGAGCGGAACTCGGTGTAGACGATGTGCAACTCGTCGACGCCGAGAATCCCGTCGGCACCAGGGCCGTCGCCGTCGTCGTCCGCGCCGGACAGGAACGCCTGGATCAACGTCTCCCCTGCCGCCGCGGCGTCGGCGTAGCCCGGCTTCTCGGAGAAGCCGGTCCAACTCGCGGTGACCTCGCGCTGGCGGAACTTGTAGTAGTTCAGCCCCTTGCGCCCGATCACGTAGAGCGCCGGGGTCTTGCCCTGCTCGCGCAGCAGCGATTGCAGTTCCTCGGCGGCCTTGAGCGCGTTGGCGTTGTAGCCGCCGCACAGACCGCGGTCGCTGGTGATCACCAGCACGCCTGCCCGACGCGCCTGCTCCCGCTCGACCAGCAGCGGCGAGTCCAGGTTGGCCGCGGCGCTGGCCAGCGCGGTGAGCACGGTGGTGATCTCGTCCGCGTACGGCTTGGACTGCGCGACCCTGGCCTGGGCCTTGCTGATCCGCGAGGTGGCGATCAGCTCCTGGGCCTTGAATATCTTCTTGAAGGACTGGGCCGACTTGATCCGTTGCCGGATTTCCCGAAGTTGCGCCATGGCTCAGCCGGTCACTTCTTCGGAGCGGTCTTGGTGACCTTGACGGTCTCCTGGCCGACTTCGCCCGCGTCCATCGCGTCGGCCTCGGCCTCGTTCACCACGACCGACGAACCGTCGGAGGCGGTGAAGCCCTCCTTGAACGCCTCCACCGCCGCGACGAGGCGCTCCTCGTTGTCGTCAGAGAGAACCTTGTCGACGCGGATCTCGTCGAGGATGCCCTCGTGCCGGTGCCGCAGGTGCTCGATCAGCTCCGACTCGAAGCGACGCACGTCCACGACGGGCACCGAGTCCAGGTAGCCCTTGGTGCCGATGTAGATCGACACGACCTGCTCCTCGACCGCCATCGGCGAGAACTGGCCCTGCTTGAGCAGCTCCATCATCCGGGTGCCGCGGGCCAACTGGGCCTTGGAGGTGGCGTCGAGGTCGGAGGCGAAGGCGGCGAACGCCTCCAGCTCGCGGTACTGGGCCAGCTCCAGGCGCAGCGTGCCGGAGATCTTGCGCATCGCCTTGGTCTGCGCGGCACCGCCGACGCGCGACACCGAGGTGCCGACGTTGATGGCCGGGCGCTGACCTGAGTTGAACAGGTCCGACTCCAGGAAGCACTGGCCGTCGGTGATGGAGATGACGTTGGTGGGGATGTAGGCCGAGATGTCGTTGGCCTTGGTCTCGATGATCGGCAGACCGGTCATCGAGCCGCCACCCAGCTCGTCGTTGAGCTTCGCGCAGCGCTCCAGCAGGCGCGAGTGCAAGTAGAAGACGTCGCCCGGGTACGCCTCGCGGCCCGGCGGGCGGCGCAGCAGCAGCGAGATCGCGCGGTACGCCTCGGCCTGCTTGGTCAGGTCGTCGAAGATGATCAGGACGTGCTTGCCCTGGTACATCCAGTGCTGGCCGATGGCCGAGCCGGTGTAGGGGGCGAGCCACTTGAAGCCCGCGGAGTCCGACGCCGGGGCCGCCACGATGGTGGTGTACTCCAGCGCGCCCGCCTCCTCCAGCGCGGTCTTGACGCCCGCGATGGTGGAGCCCTTCTGCCCGACGGCGACGTAGACGCAGCGGACCTGCTGCTTCGGGTCGCCGGTGGCCCACGCCTGCTTCTGGTTGATGATCGTGTCGACGCAGACCGCGGTCTTGCCGGTCTTGCGGTCACCGATGATCAACTGACGCTGGCCGCGGCCGATCGGGGTCATCGAGTCGACGGCCTTGAGGCCGGTCTGCAGCGGCTCCTCCACCGGCTGGCGCTGCACGACCGTGGCGGCCTGCAGCTCCAGAGCGCGCTGCTCGTCGGCGACGATCTCGCCGAGCCCGTCGATCGGGTTGCCCAGCGGGTCGATCACGCGGCCGAGGAAGCCGTCGCCGACCGGCACCGAGAGGACTCGGCCGGTCCGCTTGACCTCCTGGCCCTCCTCGATCTTGTCGTACTCGCCGAGGATGGCCGCGCCGATCTCGCGGGCGTCCAGGTTGAGCGCCACGCCGAGTACACCGCCGGGGAACTCCAGCAGCTCGTTGGCCATGGCCGAGGGCAGGCCCTCGACGTGGGCGATGCCGTCGCCGGTGTCGGCCACTACGCCGACCTCTTCCCGGTTCACGTCCGGGGAGTAGCTGGAGACGTAGTTTTCGATCGCACTGCGGATCTCGTCCGACGAGATCGTCAGCTCCGCCATGTCGTTCCTGCTCTCGCTTCGTTTCCGTGTTGGAAGTGTTAGGGGGACCCTCAGCCCGCGAACCTGCGGCGCAGGGCGTCGAGACGTCCGTTGGTGCTGCCGTCGATGACCTCGTCGCCGACCTTGACGACCATGCCGCCGCCGAGGTCGGGGTCGATCTCCAGGTGCAGCGCGATCGGCCGGGCGTAGATCCGCTGCAGGGTGGCGGCGAGCCGGTCCTGCTGCTCGGCCGACAGTGTCGTCGCGGAGATCACGTGCGCCACGGAGCGTTCGCGGCGCTTGGCAGCCTCCGCGGCCAGCGCCTCCAGGCCCGCGACCACACCGCGCCCGCGCGGCTGCCCGACGAGGTTCTCGACCAGGGTGGCGGTGGCGGGATCGACCTTGGCGTCGACCAGCCCGTGGATCAGGCTGAGCTTGCCCTCGCGGGCCGCGCCCCGGTCCGACAGCACCTGCTCCAGGTCGGTCTGGTCGGCGATGATCCGGCCGAGCCGGAACAGCTCGTCCTCGACGGCGTCGAGCCTGCCGTCGCGCTCGGCCCGCACCAGCAGCGCGCTCGTCGCGAGCGACTCCAGGCCGTCGACCAGCTCCCGCGGGCCGGACCACCGGGCCGTGACCGCGGCGGACACCACCTGCAGCGTGCTGTCCCCGACTTTGCCGCCGAGGAGTTCACGAACCAGCCCCGCACGGGCCACCGGGTCGGTCGAGGAGTCGGCCAGCGTGCGCCGCAGACCGACCTCCCGGTCGAGCAGCCCGACGACGGCGAACAGCTCCGCGCCGAGGGTCCCCGCCGCCGCGCCCTCGCTCTCCAGCACGCCGAGCAGCGTGAGCTCGACGGCGGCGAGGGCTTCGCGACTCGCGGCTTGGAATGTCATGTCAGGCGTCCCTAGCTCTTCGCAGGCGCGGAAACGGAGTCGAGATCGGCCAGGAACCGGTCGACGGTCCCGCGACGGCGCGTCTCGTCCTCCAGGGCCTCGCCCACGACCCGACTGGCCAGTTCGACGGCGTGGCGACCGAGGTCGGCGCGCAGCTCGGCCACGATCTGCGCGCGCTGCGCCGCGAGCTGTGCCTGGCCCTGCGCGACGATCCGCGCGGACTCGGCCTGGGCCTGGGCCCGCAGCTCTTCCTTGATCTGCTCGGCCTCGGCGCGCGCGTCGTCCCGGATTCGGGCGGACTCGGCCCGTGCCTCGGCGAGTTGCGCCTTGTACTGCTGCAGCGCGGCCTCGGCCTCGGCCTGGGCCCGCTCGGCCTGCTCGATGCCGCCCTCGATCTTGGCCGTGCGCTCCGCGTAGAGCTTCTCGAAGCGGGGCGTCACGAACTTGGAGATCACGAACAGCAGCAGCAAGAAGGCGACCAGACCGAGGATGATCTCGGCGAGGTGCGGCAGGACCGGGCTCGGTGTGTCCTCCGCGGCCAGGACCAGCATTGACTTCACCACGTCGTCTCCCTAACGAAGAAGGGCTGGATCAGCCGCCGGACGCGATGAAGTAGACGACCAGGCCGATCAGCGCGAGCACCTCGACGAGGACGAAGGTCGTCCACGCGATACCCATGAGCTTGCTCTGGGCCTCCGGCTGACGGGCGGTGCCGTTGATGACGGCGGCCCAGATCAGACCGACACCGATACCCGGGCCGATCGCGCCGAGGCCGTAGCCGATCGCCGCGAGGCCCGCGTTGATGTTGACGGCTTCCTGAGCGAGAACAACACTGCTCACTTGTGTATCCCTTTCCAACTCGGTCCGCGGGTACCCCGCGGATCGGGGGCTTTAGTGTTTTCCCTAGTGGTCTTCGGCGAGTGCGCGGCCGATGAAACTGGCCGCCAGCAGCGCGAAGATGTACGCCTGCAGCACCTGGATGAAGGCTTCGAGGAAGGTCATCGCGATGGCCATCCCCCAAGAGATCAACGACACCGGCTTGAGCGGCACCGGAGCGTGCAGGAGCAGGTACTCACCACCAAGGGTGAACACCAGCAGAATGAGGTGTCCCGCGAACATGGCGGCGAACACTCGGATCGCCAGCGTGATCGGGTCCATGAAGAACTTGAGGAACAGTTCGATCGGGGTGAGCAGCACGTAGACCGGCTTGGGCACACCGGGCGGAAGGAGCTGGTTCTTCAGGTAGCGGCCGAGGCCGAACTTCTTGATCCCGACGTAGTGGTAGACCGGGTAGACCACCAGCAGCGCCAGGGCCAGCGGGAAGCCGATCTTGGCCATCGTCGGGAACTGGATGATCGGGATGATGCCGTACAGATTGTTCACCAGGATGAAGGTGAACAATGTGAGAATCAGCGGAATGAACGGCCTGAACTCCTTGGAACCGATCTGGTCCCGCGTGATGTTGTTGCGACTGAAGTCGTAAACCGACTCCGCGGCGAACTGCCACTTTCCCGGGACGATCTTCATGTTCCGCGACGTAATGAGGAAGAAGGCCGAGACGATGACGATGGACAAGACCATCAACACCATCGGCTTGGTGACGTCGCCGAAGATCGGCGGGAGGAAAAAGTCCTTGACTCCGGGGGGCGCGAACTCGTCACCCTCGGCCAGCACCAGCCTGCCCAACTGTGGGCTCCTTCCGGTTCTCCCGGCCGGCGTTCACTCCGCCGGGGGAATCGTCACGATCAGGACTTAACGTACCTGACGAACTTGGCATGTCTTCAGGCGGCTACCCGGTTCGCGGGTACGCCTCGGCGGCATGCGCGCAGCGCGGCAACTCCGCCGTCCTAAGGTCACCCTATCAGGGGGTGTCCGGGGCCCGGACGGGCGTACTCCTTGGTCGTGGGACTACTGCTCACCAGCGGGGATGATGGTGGGGAGCTTGGTCCGGCGGAACGCGATCGCCTCCGCCGCGGCGGCCACCACGACCACGGCGATCATGGTTATCCCAAGCGATTTCGCGTGCAGCGCGTCGACTCCGCGCAGGGCCGTCATCACCAGCAGCAAGATCAGCATCTTGCCGACGAATCCGCCGAGGGAAGCCGCCATCGCGATATGCGCGCCCTGACTCGCGGTCTTGCGCATGAGCAATAGCGTCACTAGTGACGAGGCACACGCGAGTGCGCCGCCGACGAGCGCGCCCAGCGCCCCGGCGGTGCCGTTGAGAAAGCCGAACAGGGCGACGCCGAGCACCAGGGTGCCCAGCGAGGGCCACAGCGCGGTGCGGAACATGGCGGTCGCCAGCGTGCGCAGCGCGCGGGCGTGCGGATCGGTCACGGGCTCGGCGGCCACTGGGTCCGCTGCGGTGGGGTGCTCGTTCTCGTTCATCGGGCCCTGAGTCTAGGGATGGCCGAGACGATCACCGCGACCAGGACGCCGATGCCGATGCCCCAGACCACGATGAACCCGTCGAACAGGGTGAGCGAGACGGCGCCGAAGGCGAGCACCGCCGCCCACAGGTAGATGAGCAGGACCGCGCGGCGCTGGGAGTGGCCGATCTCCAGCAGCCGGTGGTGCAGGTGCATCTTGTCCGCCGAGAACGGGCTCTCGCCGCGCCGGGTGCGCCGGACGATCGCCATCAGCAGGTCGAGCACGGGCACGAACAGCACGGCGGCGACCACGAGCAGCGGGGAGAACAGCGCGATGGACTCGGTGGCGCCGCTGAAGGTCGGGTTGGTCCGACCCGACGCGGTGGTGCTCGACGCGGCCAGCATGAGGCCGATGAGCATCGACCCGGAGTCGCCCATGAAGATGCGCGCGGGCTGGAAGTTGTGCGGCAGGAAGCCAAGGCAGGCGCCCGCGAGGGTGGCCGCGATCAGCGCGGGCGGGTAGTTGCCGACGTCGCCGCCGGACTGGGCGAGCAGGTGCAGGGAGAACGCGCAGGTGGCCACCGCGGCGATGAGCCCGATGCCCGCCGCGAGCCCGTCGAGGCCGTCCACGAAGTTCATCGCGTTGATCATGGTGACCACGAGCAGGATGGCCAGCAGGCCGCCCTGGTTCTGGTCGAGGATCAGCACCGAGCCGAAGATGCCGCCCTCGCCGCCCCACGGCACCCACAGCACGAACCACTGCACGCCGAACAGCACCAGGATGCCCGCGCAGGTGGTCTGACCGGCGAGCTTGGTGAGCGAGTCCAGCTCGAACCGGTCGTCGAGCATGCCGATGGCGACGATGATGCCGCCGCCGAGCAGCACCGCGGTCGGGTCGAACGAGTAGTCGAACGCGCGGCGCAGCACGGGGAGTTGGTGGGCGAGCAGCATGCCGCCGCAGATGCCCAGGTACATGGCCAGCCCACCCAGGCGCGGCATCGGCACCACGTGCACGTCACGCTGGCGCGGGTAGGCGACCGCGCCGATCCGAATCGCGAGCAGCCGCACCAGGCCGGTGAACAGGAACGTCAGCACCGCCGTGACCAGCGCGACCAGCAGGTACTCCCGCACCGGCAGACCTGCGGGGGCGAACGCGGGTGAGGGGACCACCGGCTACCCCCTCGGGTAGGCCGGTCGGGCGGCGACCAGGTCGCCGACGGCGCGGGCGATCCCGGCGGGGGCCTCGCCGCGCACGGCGCGGGCGATCAGCCGGGCGATCTGGGCCATGTCCGGCTCGGTCATGCCCTGCGTGGTGACGCACGGCGAGCCGATCCGAATGCCCGACGCGGTCATCGGCGGCGCGGGGTCGAACGGGATCGCGTTCTTGTTCAGGGTGATCCCGGCGGCTTCGCAGCGCCGCTCGGCCTCGGCGCCGGTGACCCCGAGCGGGCGCAGGTCGAGCAGTGCGAGGTGGGTGTCGGTGCCGCCGGACACCGGGCGCATGCCCTCGGCCGCGAGCCCGCCCGCCAGCGCGGCGGCGTTGGCCACCACCTGGTGGGTGTAGGCGCGGAACTCCGGCGCCGCCGCCTCCTTGAGCGCGACGGCCTTGGCCGCGACCGCGTGCATCAGCGGGCCGCCCTGGCTGAACGGGAACACCGCCTTGTCGATCGCCTTCGCGTGCTCGGCGCGGCAGAGCAGCATGCCGCCGCGCGGGCCGCGCAGCACCTTGTGCGTGGTGGCGGTGACGACGTCGGCGTAGGGCACGGGCGAGGGGATCGCGCCGCCCGCGACCAGGCCGATGAAGTGCGCGGCGTCGACCATCAGGATGGCGCCGACCTCGTCGGCGATCTCGCGGAACGCGCCGAAGTCGATCAGCCGCGGATACGCGGTGGCTCCCGCGATGATCATGCGCGGCCGGTGCGTGCGGGCCAGCTCGCGCACCTGGTCGTAGTCGATCAGCTCGGCCTCGCGCTCGACGCCGTAGGACACGGGCTGGAACCAGCGGCCGGAGAAGTTGACCTTCGAGCCGTGCGTGAGGTGGCCGCCCTGCTTGAGGTCCATGGCCAGCACGACGTCACCGGGCGCGCAGAACGCCGCGTACGCGGCCAGGTTCGCACTGGCCCCCGAGTGCGGCTGGAGGTTGGCGTGCTCCGCGCCGAAGAGGGCCCTCGCCCGCGCGATCCCCAGCTCCTCGGCCACGTCGACCTGCGCGCAGCCGCCGTAGTAGCGCCTACCCGGGTAGCCCTCGGCGTACTTGTTCGACAGCGTCGACCCCAGTGCCGCCAGCACCGCCGGGCTGGTCAGGTTCTCGCTGGCGATGAGCTGCAGGCCGCCGCGCAGTCGGTCCAGCTCGCCGAGCAGCACGGCGGCGATCTCCGGGTCCGTGCTGGTGAGGGCCTCGAAGTCCGGGCCCCAGAACGGCGTGGGCACCTAGTGTCCCGAGTTGGAGGTTCGGCGCCAGATCCGGTGATCCACGTGGTGGCTGGGCGTGGCGACGGGAAGCCCGTAGTACCGGGTTGTACTTGGGCTTTCTGTCGCCGCGGCCAGGCGCCACGTGGGCGCCGGAGGTGGTGGCGAACCTCCAACTCGGGACACTTGCGTCGCATCTCCTAGATCGGTACCGCCACGGGGATTGTGGGCAACGCTACCGTGCCGAGCGCACCTCGGTGCCCAACGCCTCGGCCACGGCGGCCAGGCTGACCGCGCCCTCGCGCAGCACCACGGGCTCGTCGCCGGTGAGGTCGACGATGGTCGAGGGCACCGGATCGCCGGTCGGGCCGCCGTCGAGGTACACCGCGACCGAGTCGCCGAGCTGCTCGCGGGCCTGCTCGGCGGTGGCGGCAGGCGGGTGGCCGGAGCGGTTCGCGCTGGACACGGCCATCGGGCCGACCTCGCGCAGCAGCTCGATCGCGACCGGGTGCAGCGGCATGCGCAGCATGACCGTGCCCCGGGTGCGGCCGAGGTCCCAGTTCAGCGACGGCGCGTGCGGCAGCACGATCGACAGGTCGCCCGGCCAGAACGCCTCGATCAGCACGCGCGCCGTGTGCGGCACCGACAGCACGAGCCCGTCGACGGTCGACCAGGAGCCGACGAGCACGCCGACCGGCAGGTCCGGGCCGCGCCCCTTCGCCGCGAGCAGCGAGGACACCGCGGCGGCGGAGAACGCGTCGCAGCCGAGGCCGTAGACGGTGTCGGTGGGGATCACGACGAGTCTGCCCGCGCGGACCGCGCTCGCGGCGGCGGCGAGGCCGTCCGCCCTGTCCTCGTGGGCGCTGCAGTCGTAGACCGTGGTCACCCGCGCGAGCCTAGGGCATGTCTCCGGGACCCTCTCGGGCGATCCGGCTCGCCAGGCTGTCGGCCCGGCTGCGCCAGGACTGGCGGCGGAAGCGCAGCACGATCAGGAACAGCAGGGCGCTGCCGAGCAGCACCCCGGCCGCCACCAGCGGCACGCTGCCCACCACGCCGCCGACAGCCACCACGACCAGCCCCAGCGACACGGCGAGCAGCGCGAGGCTGACCGCGATGCCCTCCGGCTGCCACCGCCAGCGGCGGCCCGCGGTGACCTCCTCCAGCAGCAGCTCGGCGCCGCGGCGCAGTTCGTCGTCGCCGACGTCGAGGTCGAGGATGCGCCGTGCGGCGTGCTCGCAGGTCGCGAGCTGGGTCTCGCTGGTGATCACCAGGACGTCGTCGCCGGTGCGGCTGCGGACCTGTTCGGACACCGAACACCAGGTACTCGCCAGGTAGTAGCGCAGCACCGGGTTGGTGGGCGCGGCGAACCGCCGCTCCAGGTCGGCCGCCGCCCCCGCCGCGTCGCCGCCCGCGACCCGGGCCTGGGACAGGCCCAGCACGGCGAGGGTGTTGCCCGGGTCGACGTTGTCGGCGCGCTGATAGTGCCGCGCGGCAGCCCGCCAGCGGCCGCGAGCCAGCAGCACGTCGCCCATGCCCACCTCGTCGTGCGGGTCCGTGCGCAGTGCGGCGGCCCGCTCGAAGTCCTGCTGCGCGTCGTCCAAGCTGCCCTTGAGCAGCGCGGACCGGGCCCGCGCGAAGCACTCCCTGGCTTCCTGCGGTCCCTCTTCGCCAGCGGAAGCGGCCAAGCGCCACTTCTCGGTGACGTCCTGCCATGTCCGAAGCATTGGATCACCCGGGTCAGCACGCTACCCTCGGTACATCTTTACCGGGATATCGTCCCAGGGAGTTCCCACGAGTAGCCGAGTGCCGAGTCGCCGAGGACCGCAGCTCAGTTCACGCTGGCTGGCGTCCTCCTTTGTCGCGGCCTACGTCGTGGTGAGCGCCGCCGTCGGCACGCTGCTACTCGTCGTGCCCAAGGACGACCCGGCCGCCGCGGCCACGATCCCGACCTACATCTACGAGCAGGGCCCGCCGCCGATCGAGGCCCCCGAGGCGACCGTGCGCGCCACCCCGGACCCGGGTCCGCCGCTCACCGGCCTCACCACAGCCACAGCGAGCCCGTCGAAGGTGGCCCTGCCGGTCGACGCGGGCACGCGGCGCGTCCAGGGACCCGGCGGGCTGGTCACGGTCATCCCGGCGGGCTGGAAGGTCACCCGGTCCACCGGTCCGGGCGCCATGCAGGCCACCGACCCCGCCGACCCGACCCGGTTCATCCGCTACGGCGGCGCCGCCGCGCCCGACGCCGACCTGCTGATGTCGCATGTGGACTACGACGCCGCGTTCTCCGCGACGAAGCCCGGATTCCGCCGGATCAGCCTCGGCACCACGACCTACCACGGCGTGCGGGCGGTCGACTGGGAGTTCCAGTACGACACCCCGCAGGGCAAGCGGCACGTGCACTCGATGTACTGGCGCGTCGACGGAACCGAGTACTTCCTCTACGCCGCGGCGAACACCGCGCGCTGGGCCGAGACGCTGCCCGTCTACCACGCCATGATCGACAACGCCGCTCCGTAGTCGCTGCGGGGACCCCTCCCGGTCCCGATGCGCCAGGGTCACTCCTGAGCGATCGGCGACAAGGGAGGCCAACCATGTCCGGTGGACGACGCGGCACCGAGCAGATCGCGACCTGGGCGCTGGGCGCGCTGGCGCTGCTCATCGTCACGGTCATCCTGGCGCTGGTCTTCGGCCACGCCGCGCGCAACCAACTCGGCGGCGGCGACCTGGCGACCGCAGGCACCGTGCTCGGCTGGACGGGGCTGGCCCTGCTCGGCCTGGCCGTGGCCCTCACCACGGCCGAGCGGAGCGCTCAGCCGCGGCGGGCGGTGGCGAAGCGCGGCCGCTCGGCGAGATCCCGGTGGTCCTGGACGTCGGTGAGCACGCGCCGGGTCGAGAGCAGGGCTGGGACGGACTCGGCGTGGCTGTCGTCGTGTTCGATGGCCACGGCGCCGCCCGCGCGCAGCAGTCGGGCCGCGGCGGAGACCACGTGCCGGATCGCGTCGAGGCCGTCGGCGCCGGAGAACACCGCGCGCGTCGGGTCGTGGTCGGCGACCTCCGGGGGGACCTCGGTGCCCCACGGCACGTACGGCGGGTTCGCGATGACCAGGTCGACCTGGCCCTCCAACTCGCCCAACAGGCCGCGGTCGGCCACGTCGCCCGAGTAGAGCCGCACTGGCGTGTCGCCCGCAGCGGCCCGCGCGTCAGCGTTGCGGCGGGCCCACGCGAGCGCGGAGATGTCGATGTCGACCGCGTGCACGACCGCGTCCGGCCGGGCGTTGGCCAGCGCCAGCGCGAGGACCGCCGACCCGGTGCACAGGTCGACGACGACCGGCGCGCGCACGCCGCCGAGCGCCGCGAGTCCCCAGGCGAACATCAGCTCGGTCTCCGGCCGCGGCACGAACACCCCCGGGCCCACCTCGACGGTGATCGCGCCCATCGCGGCGGTGCCGGTGAGGTGCTGCAGCGGCTCGCGGCGGGCGCGGCGGGCGACGAGCTTGCCGATGGCGTCGATCACCGGTGGGTCGACCAGCGGCACGAGGGTCAGCTTGCCCCGCTCGACGCCCAACACGTGCGCGGCGAGCAGTTCGGCGTCGTTGCGCGGCGAGGAGACGCCCGCGCGGGTGAGGATGCGCTCGGCCTCCATGATGGCGACGCGCAGGGGCTGCCTGCTCACGCTTCGTCCGCAAACTCGCTCATGGCGCAAGCCTCGCACGCCCGCGGCGGACTCAACCCGAGTGGGCCGCGAGTCGCTCGGCGCGGTCGGCGTCGGCGAGGGCGTCGAGCACCCCGTCGAGGTCGCCGTCGAGCACGGCCTCCAGGTTGTGCGCCTTGTAGCCGACGCGGTGGTCGGAGATCCGGTTCTCCGGGTAGTTGTAGGTGCGCACCCGTTCGGACCGGTCGACCGTGCGGACCTGGCCGCGCCGCACGTCGGACGCCTGCTTGGCGGCTTCCTCCTCGGCCGCGGCGAGCAGCCGGGCGCGCAGCACGTGCATGGCGCGGGTCTTGTTCTGCAACTGGGAACGCTCGTTCTGGCAGGACACCACGATGCCCGAGGGCAGGTGCGTGATCCGAACCGCCGAGTCGGTGGTGTTGACGCTCTGCCCGCCCTTGCCCGACGAGCGGTAGACGTCGATGCGCAGGTCCTTGTCCGAGATGTCGGCGAACGCGGTGGTGTCCTCGACGTCCGGGTACACCAGCACGCCCGCGGCGGAGGTGTGGATGCGGCCCTGCGACTCGGTGACGGGCACGCGCTGCACCCGGTGCACACCGCCCTCGAACTTCAGCCGCGCCCACACGCCCTCCGGGTCGGCTGCCTTGCTCTTGATCGCGACCGTGACGTCCTTGAAACCGCCGAGGTCGGACTCGGTGCCGTCGAGCACCTCGGCCTTCCAGCCGTGCCGCTCGGCGTAGCGCAGGTACATGCGCAGCAGGTCGCCCGCGAACAGCGCGGACTCCTCGCCGCCCTCGCCGGACTTGACCTCCAGCAGCACGTCGGCGCCGTCGTGCGGGTCGCGCGGCAGCAGCAGCTCGGTGAGCTTGGCCTCCAGCTCGGGGATGCGGGCGACTAACGCGTCGGCCTCGGCGGCGAACGCCGGGTCCTCGGCGGCCAGCTCGCGCGCGGCCTCGACGTCGTTGCGCGCGTTCTCCAGCTCGCGCAGCGTCTTGACCACCGGGGTGAGCTGGGCGTAGCGGCGGCCGAGTTTGCGCGCGCGGTCCTGGTCGGCGTGCACCGCGGGATCGGCGAGCTCCTGTTCCAGCTCGCCGTATTCGCCGAGCAGGTCGCCAAGACTCGTTGCGTCCACCACTGGCCTCCAAAGCCGAAGCTACCCGGACACGGCGACGGCGCCCGTCCCGCGAGCGGGAGGGCGCCGTCGGCGAAGCTACTTCGCGGCCTTGGTGCGCTTGCCGTAGCGCGCCTCGAAGCGCGCGACCCGACCGCCGGTGTCCAGGATCTTCTGCTTGCCGGTGTAGAACGGGTGGCAAGCCGAGCAGACCTCGACGTGGATGCTGCCGGAAGCCTTGGTGCTGCGCGTGCTGAAGGTGTTGCCGCAGCCGCAGACCACGTTGGTGGTCACGTAGTCGGGGTGGATACCGCTCTTCACAATGGTCGCCTCTCGTATGTGGCCGCCGGGTCCCCGACAGTGCTTGAACAACCTCGGGGTGAACCGGAGCCGGACTCGACCTGACAGTCTGCCAGACCTGCTGACGTGACCTGCAACGCGGCCCGCCCGGGCGGTATTCCGACCGCTCACCGCACCCGGGATGCCTCCTGCCGAGGTAATCGGCCGCTCACCGATAGTAGCGTGTTGTCGGTCGAATGACCGACACACACTGTCCAGGTGCTGCATGCCGTAGGCAGGCCCTTGTCCGTCTCCGCGTGGCTGGTGGCCCCGCTGCTGTTCGCGGCGTCCGTGCTCGGCCTGACCGCGCTGGGCGGCCTGCTGCTGCACGCGTCGTGGCAGGTCACGCTGTCCAGCGCGCTGTGGGGCGGGGCCGCCGCGGTCAGCGCCGCACTGGGCGGCGCGGTGGGCTGGCGGTCCTCGGCACAGCGCGGCATCCTCGCGGTGCTCTACCCGGCGCTGCTGCTGCTCTGGGGGCTCGCCCTCGACGACGTCATGGTGCCGCGGTGGTGGGCGATCGGACTGGGGATGCCCGCGATGGCGCTGCTGTTGGTGCTGTGCTGGCGCCGGTTCCGGCCCCGGCACGACCGGACTGTCCACACGCGAGCGTCCACTGTGACCGTGCCGGAGATGCGCTGAGCCCCCGCGCACCGGGGTGCGCGGGGGCTCGGTGGACCGGACTCAGACGTCGTTCGACGGCGTGGTCTTGGCCACCTGCATCAGGAACTCGATGTTCGTGCGGGACTTGCGCAGCCGGTCGAGCAGCAGCTCGATGGCGGCCTGGCTGTCCAGCGCGTGCAGCACTCGACGCAGCTTCACGGTGACCGCGAGCTCGTCCGGCGGGAGCAACAGCTCCTCCTTGCGGGTGCCGGACGGGTCGATGTCGACCGCGGGGAAGATCCGCTTGTCGGCGATCTTGCGGTCGAGCTTGAGCTCGGCGTTGCCGGTGCCCTTGAACTCCTCGAAGATCACCGTGTCACCGGCCGACCCGGTCTCCACCAGGGCGGTGGCGAAGATGGTCAGCGAGCCGCCGCCCTCGATGTTGCGCGCCGCGCCGAGGAAGCGCTTCGGCGGGAACAGCGCGGTCGAGTCGACGCCACCGGACAGGATCCGGCCGGACGCCGGGGCGGCCAGGTTGTAGGCGCGGCCCAGGCGGGTGATCGAGTCGAGCAGCACCACCACGTCGTGGCCCATCTCCACCAGGCGCTTGGCGCGCTCGATGGACAGCTCGGCCACGGTGGTGTGGTCGCCCGGCGGGCGGTCGAAGGTGGAGGCGATGACCTCGCCCTTCACCGACCGCTGCATGTCGGTGACCTCTTCCGGCCGCTCGTCGACGAGCACGACCATGAGGTAGACCTCGGGGTTGTTGGTGGTGATCGCGTTGGCGATCGCCTGCAGCACCGAGGTCTTGCCCGCCTTGGGCGGGGACACGATGAGCGCGCGCTGCCCCTTGCCGACCGGCATCACCAGATCGATGACGCGAGTAGTGAGGATGTGCGGCTCGGTCTCCAGCCGCAGCCGCTCGTTCGGGTAGAGCGGGGTCAACTTGGTGAACTCGGGGCGGTTCTTGGCCGCGTCCGGCTCCAGGCCGTTGATCGTCTCCACCCGGACCAGCGGGTTGAACTTCTGCCGCTGGGCCTCGCCCTCGCGCGGCTGGCGGACCAGGCCGGTGATGGCGTCGCCGCGGCGCAGGCCGTACTTGCGGACCAGCGACAGCGAGACGTAGACGTCGTTGGGTCCGGCGAGGTAGCCCGAGGTGCGGACGAACGCGTAGTTCTCCAGCACGTCCAGGACACCCGCGACGGGCAGCAGCACGTCGTCGTCGCGCACCTCGGTGTCGTTCTGGCCGACGGTGCCCTCGGGACGGCCACCGCGCCTGCGACGGTCGCGGAAGCGACGGCCGCGGCGTCCGCCGCGCTCGTCGTCGTCATCGTCGTCGGGACCGGTGGCCCGGTTGTCCTGCTGCCGGTCCTGCTGACGGTTGTCCTGCCGGTTGTCCTGCTGCCGGTTGTCCTGCTGCCGGTCCTGGCGGTTGTCCTGCTGGCGGTTGCGATCGCGGTCACCGCGCTGACGGTCACCCCGGTCGCCGCGCTCGGTGCGCTGGCGGTCGCCCTGCTGGCGGTCGTCGCCGCGGGCGGGACGGCTGACCTCGGCGGCGGCGGGTGCCTGCTGTTCGGCGGGCGCCTGCTCGGGGCTTCCCGCGGCCCGGTTGGCGCCGCGTCGGCGCCGGTTGTCCCGGCGGCCGCCGTCATCGCCCTCGGCCGGACGCGCGGAGTCCTGCGGCGCGTCGGCAGGCTTGTCCGCGACGGGTGCCTCGGCGGGCACCGCCACGACGGCCTCGGTGGGCCGGACCTCCGCGGGCCGCTCGGTCCTGGTCGCCCGCTTCGGCTTGGCCTCCGCGGTGTCCGTGCCGTTCAGGGGCAGCTCCGGGGCGGACCCGCCCGGGCCACCACCCTGCCGCTCCTTGATGACAGCGATCAGGTCACCCTTGCGCATGCCCGCCGTGCCGGGGATTCCAAGCTGACCGGCGAGTTCGCGGAGTTCGGCGAGCACCATGCCGGACAGACCCGCGCGACGCTTCGGCGTACCGCCGTTGGCCCCGGACCTCTCCTGCTGGTCGGCCGCGGTATCGCTGCTCAATAGATCGGTATTGCTCACACATGTCCTTCCTGACCGGTCCCCGCCTCCTACGTGGACCAGCGGAACGCCGTCCGTCGGAATGCGAGACGGCGTATCTCTCCACTGTTTGGCTGCCCTAGCCACGTACCTGGCCGCAGTTCGGGCCAGGCGAACGACTCGGTCGCCAACAGGGAGCATCTGGTCACCACGGTCGTCGGGTACCTGCGAGCCCCGGCTCGGACCTGGAAGAGGACAGAGCCGATACCTCGGCAGATGATGCGACCCGGAAAGAATTCCCGGGAACGACACCGGGCGCCCGTGCGCGCGGTGACTGAACGCCCCCGAGGGTAGACGGACCTCACTCAAGGTGCAACAACCGGCCCACAGCGCGTCGCGCGCGAGCATCAGTGCGCGTCGGTGATCTGCGTCACCCGAGTGTCCACTGAGGAGACCGGGTCACGCCAGGGTCTCGACGCGGGCTCCCGCGCGGTCGACAGCCAGTGGCCGCACGGTGAACCCGGCGAGGTCGACCGCGGGCAGCACGCCGTCCGTGGTCAGCGCCAGCACGGTCGGCCCGGCGCCGGAAACCGTTGCCGCGACGCCGTGTCCGCGCAGGTCACGAAGTACGCGCAGGGTCGCGGGCCAGGCGCTCTCGCGGTAGTCCTGGTGCAGCCGGTCGGCGGTGGCGGCCAACAGCAGGTCGGGCCGGGCGGTGACGGCGTGCACGGCCAGCGCGCTGCGTCCGGCGGCGAACGCGGCGTCGGCGTGCGGCACCCGGTCGGGCAGCAGGCCGCGGGTGACGTGGGTGGCGGAATGCTCGGCGGGCACGATCAGCACCGGCCGCAGGTCGGCGTGCGGTTCGACGCGGACGGCGCGGAAGCGGCCGTCCTCGGCCCAGGCCACCGCGAGCCCGCCCAACAGGCTCGCGGCGACGTTGTCGGCGTGTCCCTCGAACTCGGCGGCCAGGTGCAGCGCGTCGTCGTCCAGCGGGCGCCCGGCCAGGCCGTACCCGGCCGCGATGCCCGCCACGATGGCCGCCGCCGACGAGCCGAGCCCGCGCGCGTGCGGAATGGCGTTGGCGCAGCACAGCACCAATCCGGGCGGCGCGGCGCCGAGCAGGTCGACCGCGGCCCGCAGCGCGCGGACCACGAGGTGGGTCTCGTCCAGCGGCACCTCGCCCGCGCCCTCGCCGACGACCTGGATGTCCAGGCCGCGCTCGACCACCGCGACGTCGACAACGTCGTAGAGGCACAGCGCCAGGCCGAGCGCGTCGAAACCCGACCCGAGGTTCGCCGACGACGCGGGCACCCGGACGCGGACCCGGCGCCCGACGATCACCGCAGGTCCAGGGCGGTGGCCACGGCGGAGGCGTCCACCGGGACCGGCTCCACCTCCGGCATCCCCGCCAGCGCCGTGCCCGGGTCCTTGAGGCCGTGCCCGGTGACGGTGCACACCACCAGCGAACCCAGCGGCAGCCGCCCGTCGGCGGCGGTGATCAGCAGCCCGGCCACGCTGGTGGCCGAGGACGGCTCCACGAACACGCCCTCGCGCCGCGACAGCAGCCGGTAGGCGTCGAGGATCTGCTCGTCGGTCGCCGACTCGAAAAGCCCGCCCGACTCGTCGCGCGCGGCGACCGCGCCCGCCCAGGACGCCGGGCTGCCCACCCGGATCGCGGTCGCGATGGTCTCCGGGTCGCGCACGGGCTCGCCGCGCACCAGCGGCGCCGCGCCCGCGGCCTGGAACCCGAACATCCGCGGCGTGCCCGTGATCAGCGCGTCGTTGGCGTAGTCGCGGTAGCCACGCCAGTAGGCGGTGATGTTGCCCGCGTTGCCGACCGGCAGGCAGTGCACGTCCGGCGCCCGGCCGAGCACGTCGCAGACCTCCCACGCGGCGGTCTTCTGGCCGAGCAACCGCACCGGGTTGACCGAGTTGACCAGGCCGACGGCGTACTCCGCCGCGGTCTTGCGGGCCAGTTCCAGGCAGTCGTCGAAGTTGCCGTCGATCTGCAGGATGCGGGCGCCGTGGGCGACGGCCTGCGCCATCTTGCCCAGCGCGATCTTGCCGCGCGGCACGAGCACCGCGCAGGTCAGCCCCGCGCGCGCGGCGTAGGCGGCGGCCGAGGCCGAGGTGTTGCCGGTGGACGCGCAGATGACCGCTTCGAGGCCGTTGGCCAGCGCGTGCGTGATGGCCACGGTCATGCCACGGTCCTTGAACGACCCGGTCGGGTTGACACCCTCGATCTTGAGGTAAACGGCGCACCCGGTCAGCTCGGACAGGTGCGGCGCGGCGAGCAGCGGCGTGTTGCCCTCGCCGAGGGTGATCACCTTGGCGCCGTGCGGCACCGCTATCCGCGACGGATAAGCCGCAATGATGCCCGGCTGATCCGCCTCCCCAGAATTAACGCTGGTGGGCACGGTGAGCCGGCACTGTCCAGTTTGGTGGGTGCCGGTGGCTGGGTCGCATCCCGTTCCCCTTAGCTGCGGTTGGCAACCACGCTCGGTCATGAATCTCCGCCTCCCTCAAGTGCGGTTGGCAACCAGGCTCGGTCATGCGTCCTCGCCTTCGACGCGCATCACGCTGACCACCTCGTGCACGAACGGCAGGCCCGCGACTTTGTCCACAGTGGAGCGCAACGCGGCGTCGGGCGCCGAGTGGGTGACGATCACCAGGCTCGCATCGGCCGCGCGGCCCTCCTGGCGCACCGCCGCGATGCTCACGTCGTGCTGTGCGAACACGGCGGCCACCGCCGCCAGCACGCCCGCGCGGTCGGCCACGTCCAGGCTGATGTGGTACCTGGTCGAGGTCTGCGCGATCGGGCGCACCGGCAGGTCGGCGTACGCCGACTCGCGCGGCCCGCGCCCGCCGACGACCAGGTTGCGGGCGACCGCCACCAGGTCGCCGAGCACGGCACTGGCGGTGGGTGCGCCGCCCGCTCCCTGCCCGTAGAACATGAGCTGTCCGGCGGCCTCCGCCTCGACGAAGACCGCGTTGAAGGCGCCGCCGACCGCGGCCAGCGGGTGGCCGCGCGGGATCATCGCCGGGTGCACCCGCACCGCGACCGACTCGCCCGTGGGGCCGTCGACGCGCTCGCAGATCGCCAGCAGCTTGATGGTGCGACCCAGCGACCGGGCGGCGGCCACGTCGGCCGGGGTGACCGCGGCGATGCCCTCGCGGTAGACGTCGCCCGCCGTGACCCGGGTGTGAAAGGCAAGGGAGGCAAGGATAGCGGCCTTGGACGCGGCGTCGTAACCGTCCACATCGGCCGTCGGGTCGGCCTCGGCGTAGCCCAGCCGGGCCGCCTCGTCGAGGGTCTCGGCGTAACCCGCGCCGGTGTCGTCCATCGCGGACAGGATGAAGTTGGTGGTGCCGTTGACGATCCCCATCACCCGGGTGATCCGGTCGCCCGCCAGCGACTCGCGCAGCGGGCGCAGCAGCGGGATGGCGCCCGCGACGGCGGCCTCGAAGTAGAGATCCACCCCGGCGGCGTCGGCCGCGGTGAACAACTCCCCCGCGTGCTCGGCGAGCAGGGCCTTGTTTGCGGTGACCACGGACTTGCCCGCGCGCAGCGCGGCGAGCAGCCAGGTGCGGGTGGGCTCGATGCCGCCGATGACCTCGACCACGACGTCCACGCCCGCGTCGGCGACCAACGCGGCGGCGTCGGTGGTGAGCAGCTCGGCCGGGACCTCGCGGTGCTTGTTCGGCCTGCGCACCGCGATGCCCGCCAGCTCGACCGGCGCGCCGACGCGGGCGGCGAGTTCGCCTGCCTGGTCGGTGAGCAGCCGGACGATCTGGGTGCCGACCGTGCCGCAGCCCAGCAGCGCGACCCGGATCGGCTTGCCGGGCTTGGTCACGGGATCTCCAGTCTCAACAGGTCGTCCACGGTTTCCCGGCGCAGCAGCGGCCGCGCCGACCCGTCGCGCACGGCCACCACCGCCGGGCGCGGCAACCGGTTGTAGTTGCTCGCCATCGAGTAGCAGTACGCGCCGGTAGCGGCCACCGCGATCAGGTCTCCGGGAGCAAGGTTGGCCGGTAGCCAGCAGTCGCGCACCACAACGTCGCCGGACTCACAGTGTTTGCCCACCACGCGGGACAGCATCGCCTCCGCGCCCCGCTCGCCCTCGGCGCTGGAGCGCGACACCAGCCGGGTGTCGTAGAGCGCGTCGTAGAGCGCGGTGCGGATGTTGTCGCTCATGCCGCCGTCGACGCTGACATAGCGGCGGCCGGTACCGTGGCCGAGCGCGACGTCCTTGATGGTGCCGACCTCGTAGAGAGTCACGGTGCCGGGGCCGACGATGGCGCGGCCCGGCTCGACGGCCAGCTTCGGCATGTCCAGCCCGGCCTGCTCGCACTCCTTGGCCACCAGCGCGCGGAGCTGGTCGGCCAGCCACATCGGCGGCGGCGGGTCGTCCTGGGCGGTGTAGGCGATGCCGAGGCCGCCGCCGAGGTCGACCACCGCGAGCGCCGCCAGCGCCTCGGGGCCGTGCTCGGCGTGCAGTTCGGCGAGCAGCCCGATGACCCGGTGCGCGGCGACCTCGAAGCCGTCGGCGTCGAATATCTGCGAGCCGATGTGGCTGTGCAGCCCGACCAGCCGCAGGCCGCCCGCCTTGAGCACCCGCCGGGCCGCCTCCGCGGCGTCGCGGCCCGCGAGCGAGAAGCCGAACTTCTGGTCCTCGTGCGCGGTCGCGATGAACTCGTGGGTGTGCGCCTCGACGCCGACGGTGACCCGGATCAGCACCGGCGCCACCACGCCGCGGTCGGTGGCGAGCTTGTCGAGCCGGGCGATCTCGAAGTACGAGTCGACCACGATCGCGCCGACCCCCGCGTCGAGCGCCTGGGCCAGCTCCTCGACCGACTTGTTGTTGCCGTGCAAGGTGATCCGCTCGGGCGGGAACTCCGCGCGCAGCGCCACGGCCAGCTCGCCGCCGCTGCACACGTCCAGGCTCAGCCCCTCCTGCGCGACCCAGCGGGCGATCTCCACGCAGAGAAACGCCTTCGACGCGTAGTGCACCAGCGCGGGATCGCCGAACGCGGCGGCGTGTTCGCGGCACCGGGCACGGAAGTCCGCTTCGTCCACAACGAACAGTGGGGTGCCGTAGGTCTGCGCCAGCTCGCGCACGTCGACCCCCGCCACCCGCAGCGCGCCGTCCGCGCCGCGGACCGCGTTGCGCGGCCAGACCTCGCCGTAGAGCTCGTCGAGCGCCAGCGCGCTGGTGGGCCGCTCGCTCGCGGTGTTGCTCGGCGGCAGGATCTCCGCGTGCCGCGGTCCGGCCGGATGTGCCCTCATATACCCGTTTCCTACATTCGTTCCGGTGCGGTGACGCCGAGCAGCCCGAGCCCGTTCGCGAGCACCTGCCGCGTCGCCGCGCACAGCGCGAGGCGGGCGGTGGTCAGCGGGCCGGGCTCCTCGTCGCCCTGGGGCAGGACGCGGCAACTGTCGTAGAACTTGTGGTACGCGCCTGCCAGTTCCTCCAGGTAGCGCGCCACGCGGTGCGGTTCCCGCAGTTCGGCGGCGGTGGCCACGATCCGGGGGTACTCGCCGAGGGTGCGGACCAGGTCGCCCTCGCGCTGGTGGGTGAGCAGGCCGAGGTCCGCGTCGTCCGGGCCGGGCACGGCGAGGCCGAGGTCGGCGGCGTTGCGCAGCAGCGAGGCCAGCCGCGCGTGCGCGTACTGGACGTAGAAGACCGGATTGTCGTTGGAGCGCTTGGTCCACACGCCGAGATCGATGTCCAAAGTGGAGTCCGCGGAAGAGCGGATCATGGCGTAGCGGGCCGCGTCCACGCCGACCGCGTCGACCAGGTCCTCGATCGTGATCACGGTGCCCGCGCGCTTGCTCATCCGCACCGGTTTGCCGTCGCTGAGCAGGTTCACCATCTGTCCGATGAGGACTTCCACGGTGTCCGGGTCGTCGCCCGCGGCCGCGGCGGCGGCCTTGAGCCTGCCGATGTAGCCGTGGTGGTCGGCACCGAGCAGGTAGATGCACAGGTCGAAGCCGCGGCGGCGCTTGTCCTGGAAGTACGCGATGTCGCCCGCGATGTAGGCGGGCCGCCCGTCGCTCTTGATGACCACGCGATCCTTGTCGTCGCCGTACTCGGTGGTGCGCAGCCACCAGGCGCCGTCCTCGGCGTAGAGCAGGTCCGAGCCCTTGAGCGCCTCGACGGCCCGCTCGACCGCGCCGGAGGCGTGCAGCGAGTCCTCGTGGAAGTACACGTCGAAGTCGGTGCCGAACTCGTGCAGGCTCTGCTTGATCTGCTCGAACATCAGGCCGACGCCGATCCGGCGGAAGGTCTCCGCGCGCTCGGCGTCGGGCAGCGCCAGCGCGCCGGGCTCCTGGCGCAGCACCTCGGCGGCGATGTCGGCGAGGTAGGCGCCCGCATAGCCGTCCTCCGGCGCGGGCTCTCCCTTCGCGGCCGCGACGAGCGAGCGGACGTACCGGTCGATCTGGGCGCCCGCGTCGTTGAAGTAGTACTCCCGGGTCACCGCGCCGCCCTGGGCCGCGAGCACCCGGCCGAGCGCGTCGCCGACCGCGGCCCAGCGGGTGCCGCCGAGGTGGATCGGGCCGGTCGGGTTGGCGGAGACGAACTCCAGGTTGATCCGGCGGTCCGCGAGCGCCGTGCCGGTGCCGTACCCGGTGCCGGTGGCCAGCACCTGGCGCACGATGTCGCCCTGCGCGTCGGTGGCGAGGCGCAGGTTGATGAACCCGGGCCCGGCGACCTCCGCGGCCTCGATCCCGGCGTCGGCGGCGAGCGCGTCGGCCAGCCAGCCCGCGAGGTCGCGCGGGGCCACCCCGGCGCGCTTGGCGACCTGCAGGGCCACGTTGGTCGCGTAGTCGCCGTGCTCCGGGTTGCGCGGTCGCTCGACGGTGACCGCGGCCGGGACGACGGCGGTGTCGAGTCCGCGGGCGTCGAGAACCCGCACGGCGGCGGAACGGACCAGGTCAGCGAGTACGGCGGGAGTCACCGGGCAAGTCTAGGTAGTCGCCGTCCACCGTCCGTAGCCGCCTCGGCCGAGCCCCGAGTCCATAGACTCGGTCCCATGACACGGTTCGCACGGACCCTGGCCATCGGTGCCCTCGTCTGCCTCGCCATGACCGGCTGCGGCGGTGCCGAGAAACCCCGGCCCGCCCGTGCCACGCCCGGCCCGGAGTTCGTCCCGACCGAGGAGAACCGCGACCCGACCAGGAAGATCGAGGGCGTCCTGGAGATCAACTACGTGGCGGGCAAGCACGTGATCTTCCCGGAGCGCGTGGCCTACGACCACGCCCCGCCCCTGGGCGGCGCGCACGACCACATCTGGGCCGCGTGCAACGGGGTGGTGTACCCGACCGCGGTCCGCACCGAGCACCTGGTCCACTCGCTGGAGCACGGCGCCGTCTGGGTCAGCTACGACCCCAGGCGGGTCAGGGGCGACGACCGGCTGGCGCTGGCCGAGCGGGTCGAGGGCAGGCCGTACACGTTCATGTCGCCCTTCCCCGGCCAGCCCAAGCCCGTTTCGGTGCAGTCCTGGGGCAGGCAACTCCAGGTCGACAGCATCGACGATCCCCGGATCGACCAGTTCATCGTGGCCACCCGGACCAACCCGTACCTCAACCCCGAACCGGGCGCCCCCTGCGACGCCCCCGACGCCAAACTGTTCGACCAGGACGACCCGCCGCCGTTCGACCCGGCGCCGCCCGGACCGGACGCCGTACCCGTCACCGGCCGACCGTGACGGTGGTTGACAGCCACCAGACACCCGTTCCCTAGACTGGCGTCCGCACTTCATCCGTGGTGCGACTCCCCGATCGGGAGCACACTCGACACTGAGGTCCGAGGACGGCATGGCCAGCGGGACGAAGAACAAGGGCAGCAAGAGCGCGGTGAAGGCCGCACGCGCTTCAGTTGTCGCGAGAAAGAGCAGGCCCTGGGGCACGATCATCGGCGTGATCGCGGTCCTGCTGCTGGCGGGCGGCGTGTTCGGCTACGCCTACGTCCAGGTCTCCGGCGCGAAGAAGTTCACCGTGTCCGAGGACAACAAGGACCCGTCGGAGAACATCGGTGGAGTCACCCGGATGCCCTACACCGCGGGCCAGCACATCAACCCGGGTCAGCGCGTCGCCTACGACCAGACGCCGCCGTTCGGCGGACCGCACGACGGCGTGTGGGCCGACTGCACCGGCATCGTCTACCCGACGGCCGTGCGCAACGAGAACATGGTCCACGCCCTCGAACACGGTTCGGTGTGGATCGCATACAACCCGGACAAGGTGCAGGGCCCGGCGCTGGAGAAGCTGAAGTCCAAGGTCGACGGCCAGCCGTACATGCTGATGTCGCCCTACCCGGCACTCGACCGCCCGATCTCGCTGCAGTCGTGGGGCCACCAGCTCAAGCTGGACAGCGCCGACGACGAGCGAATCGACCAGTTCATCAAGGCGCTGAGGTCCAACAGCTACCAGAACCCCGAGCCCGGCGGTCGATGCGACAGCAACCAGACCGGTTTCGACCCCGGCGCCCCGCCGCCGTTCGTCGCCGAGAAGCCCGGGCCTGACGCTGTCGGCATGGACGGCAAGGCCCCGACCGCTCCCGGCCAGACGCCGCCGTCAGCCCCGGCGCCGGGGCCCCCGTCCGGACAGCAGGCGCCCACGGCGCCGCCCTCACAGTGACCGAAGTCCGCCCGACCACCACGCCCGACGCAGCCGCGCGGCCCCGAACGACCAGGCAATCCGCCCTGGTCTACGCGGCCGCCGCGCTCGCGGTCTTGGTGGTCGGTGCGGCGATCGGCATGCTGATCACCCTCGCAGTGGTGGGACAGGACGATCCCCCGGACCTGGACTCCGTCGATGTCGGGTTCGCCCACGACATGCGCGTCCACCACCTCCAGGCGATCACCATGGCCGGGCTGGCCAGAGACCGCAGCACGGACGCCCCGATCCGTCAGCTCGCATTCGACATCGAGTCCACCCAATTGGACCAGAGCGGCCAGCTCAGTGGTTGGCTGACCACCTGGGGCCAACCCGTGCTGCCCCCGCCCGGCCAACCCCACATGAGCTGGATGTCGGGCGAGGCTCACGGCCACAACACCCCGGCAGGGGTTACTCGGATGCCCGGTATGGCAACCACCGCGGAACTTTCCCGCCTCCGGGGCCTCACCGGCGCCGAGTTCGACACCTACTTCCTGCAATTGATGCTGCGTCACCACCAAGGCGGCCTGGAGATGGCGGGGCATGCCGCCGATCATGCGCGCCTGGATTTCGTCCGCAACCTCGCGGACAAAATCCGGCAGGGCCAGCAGGGCGAAACGACGCTGATAACCCGGATGTTGATCGAACGCAGAAGTCAACCGCTCCCGCAATGATTTTGGTCACGCCGACCATCGTGATTTCCCCGATAGGCGGAGTGTGTCCGCGAGCGCGCGCCGGTACCGTGGCCAAGCAGCACAAGCTGCAATCACTGGGGTGATTGTCTTTCTCGCACATCATTGTGCGTACACCCATGGACTCGATCGGGAGATCGAATGAGAACCATGCCACGTCTCGGGCTCGCCATCATGGTGGCCGTGACCGCCACACTCGGCCTCAACGGCACGGCGAGTGCCAGTAACGCGCAAACGGTCGGCTGCACGCAGGTGTTCCTCGACTAAGTCTCGGGCGGCGGGAGTTACTACGTGACCTACGCCCAAGCCCGGAACGTCGCTGCGGCGGCTACACGGGGCATTTCCAGCTCCGCGGCGTGAACAACTCGGACACCAATCCCATCCAGACCTTCCGCGTCAACATCAACCAGTACCTGCCATACAACACGGCAGTGTGCGGAACTGGTTGGCGTAAGAATGCCAACGGTTCTTACACCAACATGGGAACGGCTTGCCCACGCGTTCTCTGAGTACGAACCGTCAGCGAAACGTGAGCAGTCGATAATCTGACGGGCCACTGACAACGTTATTTGGTGCGGCAGCCGCGGTATGCGCTGCAACAGGTCATAGACCGCGGCTGCCGTACCGCACAGCCGCTCTGAGGCTCACCAGGACAGTTCCTGGCACTTGGTCGCCGAGTCCGGCCCCTCCACCTGCAAAGTCGCGTGGTCGATGCCGTAGTCGCTCGCGAGCAGGTCGCGGGCCGTGTGCAGGACGGCGGTCCGGTCCGCCCCGTCGGCCGTCGTCAGGTGGGCCGAGACGACCTCCATGCCCGAGGTCAGCGTCCAGACGTGCAAGTCGTGCACCTCGGCGACACCGGGCACGGTGCCCAGCCGCAGGGCCAACTCGCCGACGTCGACCCGTTCGGGCGCGTGCTGGAACAGGATGCGCAGCGCGCGCCGGGCCAGCGACCACGTGCGCGGCAGCACCCACAGGCCGATGGCGACGCCGATGACCGGGTCGGCGTAGCGCCAGCCGATGGTCAGTGTCACCACCGCGCTGAGCAGCACCGCGACCGAGCCCACCAGGTCGGCCAGCACCTCCAGGTAGGCCCCCCGCACGTTCAGGCTCTCCCGCGCGCCCGCACGCAGCAGCAGGAACGCCACGACGTTGGCCACCAGACCGGCCGACGCGGCCAGCAGCACCGGCAGGCCGGGCACGGCGGGCGGGTTGTCGAACCGGGCGACGGCCTCGACCAGCACGTACCCGGCGACGCCGAACAGGAGCACCGCGTTGGCCAGCGCGGCGAGCACTTCGGCGCGGTAGAGCCCGAAGGTGCGGTCCGGTTTGCCGCCCGCCCGGCGGGCAGCCATGATCGCGGCCAGCGCGAGCCCGACGCCGACGACGTCGGTCAGCATGTGGGCGGCGTCGGAGATCAGCGCCAGCGACGACGTCGCCACCCCGACGGCGAACTCGACCACCATGATCGCCGCGGCCAGGCCGAACGCCATCCACAGCCTGCCGACCAACCGCCCGGACGCGCTGACCGGCACCCCGTGTCCGTGCCCGTGGCCCATCTCGTCCCCCCGATCGCTCGACCTTCCGACCAACATATTGCCATACGTGCATGAGTTTAAGGCCACTCGATCGTGCGATCCACCGCACGATCGGGAAGGCTGGCCGGACCGACACCGGAGGACGCGACCCATGACCGAACGGCAGCCGCTGCTGCACGACCTCGTGATCACCGTGGCGGCGCCGACCGCCGTACTGTCTGGAATGGACGGTCAGCTCCGCGGGACCGGCGCCCAGGGCGTCTTGCACGGAGACCACCGAGTGCTCAGCGCCGCCGTGCTCACGGTCGACGGACGCGAGCCCGAGCCGATCTCCGGCGGACCGGACGGCTTCGTCGGCCTGCTGGGCCACCTCGACCCGCCGGGCAGCCACGACCCGGTCGCGCGGCTGCACCGCCGTCGCGAGGTGTCCGGCTCCGGGGTCGTGGAGCGGCTGGAACTGACCGGGCTCGACGAGCGGGATTGCGTTGTACGCCTTGCCTTGCGGGCCGATTTCGCCGCGATCTCGGCGGTGAAGTCCGGTGTGGACACTGCGGCGGTGGCACCGCGAGTCGATGGGGAGTCCGTGGTGTGGGACGCGGACGGTCTCCACTCGACGCTGACCGCACCGGGTGCCCGGATCACCGTCGACGGCGCCGACGCGGTGCTGACCTGGCTCGTCCGCGGATCGTCCAGTCTGGAATGGACACTGTCCGTGGACGATCCTGGTGCGGTCTTTGCCGCCGCGGAGTCCTTGCTGGTCATGCCATCCATCGAGGCCGACGATCCGCGACTGTCCGATATGGTCAGTCGATCGGTCGCCGACCTCAACCGGCTGCTGCTCACCGACGGCACCGACCGGTTCGCCGCCGCGGGTGCGCCCTGGTACCTCACGCTGTTCGGCCGTGACAGCCTGTGGGCCGCCCGGCTGGCGCTGCCGTCCTCCGTCGACCTCGCGGGCGAAACGTTGCGTACATTGGCTCGGCTCCAGGGAACCCGGCACGACCCGGCCACCGGCGAGGCGCCGGGCAAGATCCCGCACGAGCGCAGGCGCGCGGGATTCCGGTTGGGGGACATGATGTTGCCCGCGCTGTACTACGGGACCGTCGACGCCACCGCGCTGTGGGTGTGCCTGCTGCACGACGCCTGGCGCGCCGGCCTGCCCGATGAGCAGGTGCGCCCCCTGCTGCCCGCACTACGCGCCGCGCTCGACTGGATCACCGGCCCGGCCGATCCCGACGGCGACGGTTTCGCCGAATACGTGGACGAAATGGGTACTGGACTGGCAAACCAGGGCTGGAAGGACTCCGCCGACGCAGTCCGCTTCGCCGACGGCCGGTTCGCGAATCCGCCGATCGCGCTGGCGGAAGTCCAGGCGTACCACCATGAAGCGCTCCACTCGGGCGCGGATGTGCTGGCGGCGTTCGGGGAGAGCGGGGCGGGACTGCGCGAGCACGCCGCCGAGCTGGCCACCCGGTTTCGCGCGGCGTTCTGGGTGTCCGGGTATCCGGCGCTCGCCCTCGACCGCGACAAGCGCCCGGTCGACGCGCCCGCCAGCAACATGGGTCACCTGCTGGGCACCGGCCTGCTGGACGGCGCCGAGTCCGCCTTGGTCGCCCGCAGGCTGGCCGAACCGGACCTGACGGGCCCGTTCGGCGTGCGCACCCTGTCGAGCGCGGCCGCCGCGTACTCGCCGCTGAGCTACCACTGCGGGTCGGTCTGGCCGCACGACACCGCGATCATCGCGCGCGGCCTTGCCGCCGCCGGATTCCGGGACCAGGCCGCCGACCTGGCCGCGCGACTGCTGCGCGCGGCCGGGTCGCTGGACTGGGAACTGCCCGAGCTCTACGCGGGCTTCGGCAAGTCGGCCCGGCCGGTGCCGTACCCTGCGTCGTGCAGGCCGCAGGCGTGGTCGGCCGCCGCCGGGATCGCCGCGCTGTGGGTGTTGCTCGGCCTGGCGGTGGACGTGCCCGGCCGCACGGTGACGGTGCGGCCACCGACATCGGGCCCGGTCGGCGCGCTGGCGGTGTCCGGCATCCCGCTGGCGGGCGGGACACTGGACATCCGCGTCGACCGGGACGGCACGGTGCTCGACGTGCTGGCGCCCGCCGGATTCACCGTCAATTCCTAGACCAGGCGTTCACCGGTCTCGGCGTCGAACAGGTGGATCTCCTCCGAGTTGCGCAGCACCACGCGGACGGTCTGCCCGAGCGCGGGCGGCGTGCGGCCGTCGACCCGCATGACCAGCCGGGCCGAGCCGGGCTCGTCGGCGACCGAGCCGTGCACCAGCGCGTCGGCGCCGAGTTCCTCGACCAACTCGACCACCAGGTCGAACGCGTCGTCCGTGCCGGTCGGGGCCAGGCTCAGCGACTCGGGCCGGACGCCGATGGTGACCTCGGTCAGGCCCTGCTCGCGGATCGCGGTCATCGTCTCGCGCGGCAGCGGCACCCGCAGCCCGCCGATCCGCAGCGCGTCATCGGCCACGGGAGCGGTGCGCAGGTTCATGGCGGGGCTGCCGATGAAACCCGCGACGAACGCGTTGGCCGGACTGTCGTACAACGCACGCGGAGTGTCGCACTGCTGCAACAACCCGTCCTTCAGCACCGCGACCCGATGCCCCAT
>NZ_JBQTHF010000053.1:0-54797 GCF_052390155.1 Actinokineospora sp.
GGACACCTGAATGGCCGCCGCGGACACCTTTTGCCCCGTCCTGCCCCGGCTCGGCTGTTATGGCGCCGACGGGTGGGGGGTCGGCCCTCTGGCGGACCCCGCACCGGTTCGTCACTTCAGATCGCGCCGCCCGCGACCCGGGGCGCCGTCGGGTCGCCGCCGCTCTCGCCGACGGCCTCGCGCGCGAGGAAGTTCTCGATGTCGAACAGGTTCCCGTTGGCGCGCTTGACCACGGTGAGCAAGGTGGACATCTGCGCCACCTCCTCGACCTGCTCCTTGAGGAACCACTGCATGAACTGCTCGCCGGTGTAGTCGTCCTCGTCGCGAGCCGCCTTCGCCAGGGCGACCACGTCGTCGGTCACCGCACGTTCCTGCTGCAGCGCGTGAGTGATCAATTCGATCGTCCCGGCGAATTCGTTGCGCACCTCGTCGATCCCGGGAATGGCGACCGCGACGTCGTTGTCGAGCAGGTACCGCGTGATCATCATCGCGTGGTTCCGCTCTTCGAGCGACTGCCGGTAGAAGAGCTTCGCCAACTGCGGGAGGTCCTGACCGTCGAACCACACCGCGAGTGCCACGTACTGCTGGGACGCGGTGAACTCGTTGCGGATCTGGACCTGCAGGAGCTTGTGGAACTTGGAAGTCATAAGCCCGACAATACGCCTGCTGACGTCGCCGAGTGCCATCGGCGGAACCTTTCGCACCGTTTTCTGTCACGTTAGGCAAGGCTATGGAAAGGCGATTCAGGTAAGGCATTCCTAACCGCGAGACCGACTAATCCTGTGGTGTTCACCGTATTGGGCGAACCCCGGCGCGGGTCGACGGCGGCGCAGGGTGGGACCTGCCCGGCAGTCACCCAGCAGTGGTCGGCGGCGGGTCACCCGATTTCGTGACTGGCAGGGGCGGGGGTCTGGTGTAGAGTTGGTTTCAGCCGAGGCCGCTAGGCCGAGGAAGTGAGCCCGGGCAGGACTCGTCGGACGGCGAGAGCCCGGGTTTCGCGCTATCCAGGCGACGATGTGGTCACCTCGCACACGTTCTCCACGATCGGCTCGATTCGCCGCCGCCACTCGCCACCTGCCCCCCAGCACCACGCCACGACATCCGGTACCCACAGGGCAGGCTCCTCGTGCGAGCGCATGTGTTCGTAGGAGAACGGCGTGAGATCAGCCGAGTACGGCAGGCAGGAGCTGATCACCTGGCGGTCCGACCGGTCGAGCGCATGGCCCCGCGAGTCGAACACCAGCCTGCGCAGGTGCAGGGGCTCCAGTTCCAGCACCATCGCCCGCAGCGCCTTTCGCCGCACGGTTTCGGCTTTGCCTCGGCCAACGTAGATTCGGGCGCGAAGCTGCGCATCCACCACCGCCGCCGCGATGTCTTTCTGCACCGAGTCGCGCTCGTGCTTGAAGTGGATGCGCCGGGCGCCCGGCATCCTGAGTCGGCGCATCAGGGCGCGGACGTGCCGGAGCTGGTGGTTCTCCTGGATCAGGGCCGCGGCCACCAGGTAGGTGCTGTTGCGTCGGGATTCGTCGACGAAGACGTGCAGGTTCACGGGGTCAGCATCGGGGGTGGGACCGACGCAACCGCACGGTTTTCGGCGGTATTCGCCCGAAAGAGCGGTCCTAGGTCTTTCGACCTAGGACCTCACAACGGGTCCCGGGTCACCGGGCAGGACATGCAGCGGGGGCCGCCGCGGCCGGTGCCGAGTTCGGCGCCGCTGATGCGCAGGACCTCGATCCCCGCGTCCTCCAGGCGGGCGTTGGTTTCCACGTTGCGCTCGTAGGCGACGACCACGCCCGGGGCGACCGCCAAGGTGTTGTTGCCGTCGTCCCATTGCTCGCGTTCGGCGGTGACCGAGTCGAGGCCGGTGTCGATGACGCGCAGCCGGTCGATGCCCATCGCGGTGGCGGCGGCGTGCAGGAAGGGGGCCGGTCCCTCCACTTGGACGCCGTTCATTCCGTTGGGGCGCAACGTGTACGCGCGCAGCGTGTCCCGCACCGCCGGGTACATCACCACGGCGTCGCGGTCGACCATGGTGCACACGGTGTCCAGGTGCATGGTGGCGCGGTCCTGGGCGATCGGCACCGCGAGCACGGTGTGCGCCAGTCCGTCCGAGAATGCCGACCGCGCAAGGGATTCCGCGCCCGCGGGGGTGGTGCGCTCGCCGACGCCGATCGCGAGTACGCCCGGGGCCAGCAGCAGCACGTCGCCGCCTTCGACGGGGGCCGAGTGGGCGCCGTACGCGCGGCCCGCCGAACGGAAGCGCGGGTGGTAGGCGTAGATCAGGTCGAGCAGCGCGGTTTCCCTTGCGCGCGCGGGCATCGACAGCGACGCGATCGCCACCCGGTCGCCGATCCACACCGACGAGTCGCGGGTGAACAGCAGGTTGGGCAGCGGGTCGACCACGAAATCGTGCGGGTGGTGCATCTTGCGGACCAGCGACGCGCCATCGGCGGCGGGCAGTTCCTCGAACGTCATCCCCGCCATCAGCACGTCGGCCAGGCTCTTGGCGTCCACAGTGGACAGATAGCCCGCCAGCGCGTCGGCGAGTTCGTTGCCGAGCCTGCGGCGGTCGACGGCGGTCGTCGCGGCGGCGGCGTGGGCGCGCTCGTCGGCGAGGGCGACGACGAGCGCGTCGGAGAGCAGCAGCACCTCGACACCGCGGGAGCCGAGCACGTCGGCGAAGGCGTCGTGTTCGTCCTGGGCGCGGTCAACCCAGGGGATGCTGTCGAACAGCAGTTGGTCGTTGTTGCGCGGAGTGAGCCGCTTGAGCTCGTTGCCCGGCCGGTGTAGCAGTACCGTGCGAAGCGGTCCGACCTCACTGTCCACGCGCGGTGCGGGTGCGGGCAGCTCGGCGTCCGGGATCTGAGCGGTCACGTCGGCAGCGTAACCACTCGGTAAGGAAAACGCCGCCCGCGACCGGGCAGAATGGACGACAAAGCCAGGCATCGTGGGCTCTGAGGGCGATTCGTTAAACGAAAGGCGAGTTTGATGCGCAGGTTGTTGCGTAAGAAGGTTGTGCTACCGGTGGTTGCGGTTGCCTTGGTCCTCCTGGCCGGCGGATTGTGGGCGTTCCAGCCCTGGAGGCTCTTCACGCACAGCACTGTCGACGAGGCGATTCCCGCGGCCTTCGAGGTTCCCGTCGAGGCCACGACCACTGTCGAGACCACGACAGGCCCCCCGGCGGCGTCCGCGACCACGCCGCCGCCGGTCGCCGCGCCGCCGGTGACCACCACCAAGGCGCCCGCTCCCGCGTCTGCGATCGCCAAGGCCAAGCCCGCGGGCCCGACTGTGCTCGCCAGCGGCGCCTTCGTCACCCAGGAGCACAAGACCACCGGCACGGCCCGCGTCCTGGAGCAGAACGGCGAGCGCCTGCTGCGGCTGGAGGGATTGTCCACCTCCGACGGCCCCGACCTGCACGTCTGGCTCAGCGACGCCACCGCGGGCGGCGAGTGGGGCAAGTACGACGACGGCCGTTACGTCAAGCTCGGCAAGCTCAAGGCCACCGACGGCAACCAGAACTACGCCATCCCGGCCGACGCTGACCTCTCCGGCCTGCGCAGCGTGGTCATCTGGTGCGACCGGTTCAACGTCGCCTTCGGCTCCGCCCCGCTCGCGCTCTAACGCGGGATCTTCGGCGCCTTCCCGGCCAGCAGCGGGGCGAACAGGTCGCCGTGGTCCGCGACCCGGTCGAGCACGTCGTCGGCGGTGAACACCAGGTCGTCGGCCGACCGGCACGCGGCGACCTCGTCCCAGGTGAGCGGGGTCGACACGGTCGGCCGCGGCCGGGCGCGCAGGGAGTACGGCGCCACGGTCGTCTTGTTCGGGTTGTTCTGGCTCCAGTCGATGAACACCTTGCGGGGGCGCAGGTTCTTCGCCATCCGTGACACCACCAGCTTGGGGAGTTCCTTCTCCAGCCGCTCGGCCAGCGTCTTCGCGTAGTCCGACGTGCGGGTCTCCGAGCTGGTGGTGACCGCGGCGTAGAGCTGCATTCCCTTGGAGCCGCTGGTCTTCGCGACCGCGGTCAGACCGTCCTCGGCGAGCACCTCGCGCAGCCGCAGCGCCACCTCGCAGCACTCGACGATCGTCGCGGGCGCGCCGGGGTCGAGGTCGAACACGAGCCGGTCGGGGTGCTGTCTGCCGCCGCGCGGGCCGACTGTCCACTGTGGAATATGCAGCTCCAGCCCGGCGAGGTTCGCCGCCCACACCATCGACGCCAGGTCGCGCAGGATGGCGAAATCGAGGCTCTCCGCGCCGGTCGTGCTGCCCGGAGTGTCGATGGTGACCGTGCGCACCCAGTCCGGCGCGTGTCGGGAGGCGTTCTTCTCGAAGAACCCCATTTTGTCCACACCGTCGGGATAGCGGCGGAACGTGACCGGCCGGTCGACGAAGTGCGGCAGCAGGACCGGAGCGACCCGGCTGTAGTAGTTGATCACCTCGCCCTTGGTGAAGCCGTCGGCCGGGTACAGCACCTTGTCCAAATTGGACAGTCGAAGGCGTTGGCCGTCGACCTCCACCAGCACGTCACCCGCCATCGCCGTGCCACCCTTCGACATCCCGCGGACCCTTGTCCGGGCGCAGGCCGCGCCACGCGGGAGCGCGCAGCCGACCGTCGTTCGTCCAGTCGCGGAAGACGACCTCGCCGACCAGCGTCGGCCGCACCCAGTGCGCGCCGCGCGCCCGCTCGCGCGGCACCTCGTTGTGGAACGGCGTCGTCTTGCGCTCCAGCTTGCGCAGCTTCGTCATCAGCAGGTCCAGCATGTCGTCGGTGAACCCGGTGCCGACCTGGCCGACGTAGCGCAGCCCCGCCGCCGACGGGACGCCGATCATCAGCGACCCGAACACCTCACTGCGCCTGCCCTCGCCCGGACGCCAGCCGCCGATCACCACCTCGACCGTGCGCAGGTCGGGGATCTTGAGCCAGTCCGGCGAACGCCTGCCCGGGTGGTAGCGCGACCCGAGCCGCTTGGCGATGATGCCTTCGAGGGACTGCTCGCGCGCGGTCTCCAGCACCGCGGGCCCCTCGCCGGGATAGCTCGGCGAGGTGTTCCAGTGCGGCCCGCGCAACTCCAGCCGCTCCAGCAGGGCGCGCCGGTCGGTGTAGGGCAGCGTGAGGCACGACGCGCCTTCCAGGTGCAGCACGTCGAAGGCGACATAGGTGACCGGCACGTCGGCGACCAGCCTGCGCGCGAGGCGTTCGTCATTGACGTGCATCCGTTTCTGCAGCGCGGCGAACGACGGCTTGCCGTCGGCGAACGCGACGATCTCGCCGTCGAGCCACACCTGCGTACTGCCCAGCTCCTCGCCGAGCGCGCGCAGCTCCGGGTAGCCCGCGGTGATCTCGTTGCCACTGCGGGCGAACAGCCGCAGCCGACCACCCTCGACCCGGGCCAGCGCGCGCACACCGTCCCATTTGAACTCGTACGCCCACAGCTCGTCGTCCACTGTGGACGGAAGGGTGCCGAGGGTGGCGAGCATCGGCTCGAAGGTCGCGGGCAGCGGCACCCAGTCGGTGCGCTTCGGCGGCTCGGACCGGCGCACCATCCAGTTGCGGCCGGGCCTGCCGCCGGTGAAGAACGTGTACCGGCCCTGCACCCGCTCGCCGTCGAACACGACGGCCACCTCGCGGTCGCTCCATTTGATCGTCTCGTACCGGCCGCGGTCCCAGATGACCATTCGGCCGCCGCCGTACTCGCCCTTGGGGATGTCGCCCTCGAAGGTGGCGTACTCCATCGGGTGGTCTTCGGTGTGCACGGCCAGCCGGATGTCGCCCTGCTCGGTCGGCAGGCCCTTGGGTACCGCCCAGCTCACCAGCACGCCGCCGCGTTCGAGCCGCACGTCCCAGTGCAGGCTGCTGGCGTGGTGCTCCTGGATCACGAAGGTGTCGTCGTTGCCGCGGGGGAGGGCGTCGTCGGCCGGTACCGGCTCCGGGGTGCGCCCGGCGTTCCGCTTCCTGCGGTACTCGCCGAGTCCTGCCATGCCCCCATTGGTACCGGTGGCTGCCGGAACATGCCATACCAGCTAGTGAAACGCCGTTATACAACAGGGCGCTAGGGCAGCCAGGACACCTTGCCACGCAACAGGGTGTAGCCGACGAAGGCGACGAAGTCGAGCAGGGTGTGCGCCAGGACCAGCGGCCACAGGCGGCCGGTGCGCTGCCACACGCGGCCGAACACCAGGCCCATCACCACGTTGCCGACGAACCCGCCGAAGCCCTGGTAGAGGTGGTACGACCCGCGCACCACCGCCGCCACGACCAGCGACGAGTTCTCCCGGAACCCCAGGTGGCGCAGTCTGCTGATCAGGTACCCGACGACGAGCACCTCCTCGGCCCACGCGTTGCCCGCCGCGAGCAGCGTCAGCACCACCGGGCGCCACCAGGTGTCGTCCAAAGTGGACGGTGCGACGGCGAGGTTGTAGCCGAGCGCGTGGCTCACCAGGTAGAAACCCAGCCCGGGTACGCCGATCAACGCCGCGAGCCCGACCCCGGCCAGCGCGTCGGCGCGCTTGCGTCCGCCGTCGAGCCCGACCGCGGCGAACCGGATGCCCGCGCGGTAGAGCAGGTAGAGGCCGAGCGCGCCCCACGCGGTCAGCCGGACCACGCCGAGCACCTGCTTGAGCAGGTCGACTACGTCGAGGTCCGCCTGCGGGACGTTGATCGCCACCGACTGCTCGTTCAGCGCGACAGGCGCCAGCAGCGCGTCCACCAGGGACAGCAGGCTGCTCAGCCCGGACAGGCCCAGCGTGACGGCGAAGACGATGACCAGTTCGACCCACACCAGCCGCCGCTCGCGCGGGTCGGTGATCAGGTCGTCGCCGGGTCGCTCGGGGGCGAACCAGGCACGCAGGGTGGGCACGGACGCCGAAGCTACCCGCTGTGCTGAGCGGCCAGGAACGGGCAGCCCACCAGCCTGCGCAGCTCGGCGCTCAGTTCCTTGGCCGTGCCGACCGGGCGGGCGAAGGCGAGCCGGATGTCGTGGTCGGCGTCGGTGGCCTCCACGCGCAGCCGCAGACCGAACCGGTCGAGGCCGAGCGGGCGCACGTGCCCGCCGCGCAGGTGCTCCGGCAGGTGCCGGGCGAGCGCGCCGACCACGTCGGTGTGCGAGACCTCCAGGTGGCGCAGCCAGCCCGCCTCCTGCGCGGCGAACGGGTCGGGCTCGGCGGCGGCGAACTCCTCGGCCTGCACCGGGTGGGTGCCGTCGGCGTCGGCCAGGACCAGCGCGACGGGTACCAGGCGCAGCAGCGCCGCGCCGTGGCCGAGGTCGAGCAGTCGCGGGTCGGGCCTGCTGTCGGCGACGACCAGTGCCAGGTCGCGGGACGCCTGCTCGTCGAGCGCGCGCAGCCAGCCGGTGATCCACAGCAGCCCGCGGATCGGCTCGCGCAGCGGGACAGGCGCCGGGTCGGCCAGTTCGACCATGGTGGCCAGTTCGCCGCGGTGCGCCTGCCACGCCGCCGTGACCAGCGCGTGGTCGGCGGGCAGCAGGATACTGACGGTGGCGTCGGGGTGGACGTGGTGCAGCAGCGGCACGACGCGCTCGGCGGCCATCGGCTCGTCGCCGGTCAGTGCCAGCGTGGCCCGCCCGCCGAGCGTCGCGATGGTGCGAGCACGCTCGGCCGGGTGCGGCGCGGGCGGGCGCGGCGCTCTGGTCACGGCTCTACCTCCTGTGGTTAGGTCACCCTAACTTGGATCGGTGCGCCGAGGGAAGTCGGCGGCCCGGAGTTCCCACGAACTGGTTACGCTGCCGATCCGGCGAGACGGATCGGGAGAGGCCATGAGCGAGCTTGCGAGCGGCATTGCCGAGCCTGCGAGGGGATGGCATGAGTAAGGTCGACCGGCATTCCCAGCGTGAGGCACCCGCGGTGGAACCGCCAACGAACCGCCCCGCGATCGAGGACCAGCCGACCGCCCGCGCGCTGCGTTCGCTGCGAATCCCGCTGTTCGTCCTGCCGTTCGCCGCGCTGCTGTTCGGCGTCCCCGCGATCGTGCTCGACATCGGCTGGATCGTCATCGCCCTGCTGACGATCGCCGCGCTGGCCTTCGTGATCGCCACCATGCTGACGATCGCGATCAGCGGCTTCTGGATCGGCCCAGCCACCCGCCTGCTGCGCGCGCACCCCTGGCGGCCCGCCACGGTCAAAGTCTTCCGACCCACCCGGGGCTTCCCGCGGGCGAAGCTGGTCGTCCGCGAGGCCGACGGCGAGCCGCTCAACCTGCTGGCGCCCGCGCTGCCGTGGCCCGTCCAGCAGCTCTTCGCCCGCACCGGCAAGCTCTGGCTGGTCGGGCCGGACGCCAAGGGCTGGGTCGCGCTGCGCTCGGCAGGCCTCGCCCTGCCGCTCGGCCAGGCCAGGGTGACCAAGGAGGACGTCGCGTCGGGCTACGAGATCGACGTCGAGCAGCCCGCCCCGGTGCGCATCCCGCTCGCCGCGAACGACGCCGTGCTGTCGCGGATCATCGCCGCGCCCCGCAGGCGCTCCCGCACGGAACTGATCGCGCCGAGTCTGCTGCTGGTGTTCGCGATCGTCGTCGTGGTCGACCTGGTCCGCCGCGGCATCCGGGCGGACCAGGTCGACCTGGCCGTGTTCGTCGGCCTGGCGACCCTGGGCATCGCCGCGCTGCTGGGGTGGCGGGTCCGCAAGGTGCGCTACTGGGCGAAGGTGGACCGGCTGCTGGGCGCCGGGCCGTGGACGTCGGTGCCGGTCGACCTGCCCGAGCCGGACGACGTCCGCCGGGCGACGGTCACCGCGCGGGCGACGCTGCCGGGTGGGCAGGCGGTGTCGGTCACGCTGCCCCGGGCGAGCCACGCGCTGCTGGCGAACGTGGCGGGGACCGGTCAGCTCTGGGTGGCGGGCGTACCGCGGGCAGGCGGGGAGGCGGTGGCCGGGCTGCCGGGCTACCCGTTCCTCAACCTGGCCAAGTTCGGCCCCTGAGGTTGGGCGCTCGGGTCAGGTGACGGTGCGGCGGGTGGTTTCCTCGGTCTCCACCACGCCGCGCCGGATGCCTTCCAACTGGTCGGTCAGGTCGGTCACCAGGTCGCTGTTCGCGCCGGGTAGGGCGTCGGCGGTGGTGGTGAGTTCGACCACGCGGACGACGAGGCCCTCCAAGCCGAGGGCGCCGGATTCGAGCTGGGCCAGCAGTTTGTCGCGGGCGCCGGTGAGTCTGCGGTGGACGTCGCGCTGGGCGCGGACCGATTCCAGCGACCGGTCGATCTCCTCGTGCAGGTCTGGGTCGGCGTCCGTGCGGTTGGTACGCAACCTGCGCTCGTCCGCGGCGAGGACCCCCGGGTCGACCCGGGCGAGCGCGCGGCCGGTCATGGTGGCGCGGCCCGCGAGGCGGTGCAGGGTGCCGACCGTCTCGTCCACCGCCTCGCGCATGCCCGCGATCTGGTCGGCCAGCGGGCCGCGCGCGAACGAGCCCGCGACGGCGTCGAAGTCGGCCTCGGCGGCGGTGGCCCGGCCGAGCCAGCGGGCCTCCTGGGTGCCCGGGTCGACCTCGATCGGCGCTGGTCCGGCCGCGGGCTCCTGGTTGCGACGCTGCCAGCCCGCGATGCCCGCCCGGGCGAGCAGCACCGCCGCGCCCACCCCCGCGGCGGCCACGCCGGGCAGGTGGATCGCCCAGGCGACGCCTGCCGAGCTGGCCGCCAGCAGCAGGCCCCACGGATCTGCCAGTTCCTTCGCGTATCCCATGGCCGTCTCTTCAGAAGTTCGAGATCACCGCGGTGAACACCTGGTCGATGGTGCCCGGCTCGGACGAATCGTAGGCCGTGGCCTGTGTGGCCTCGGCTATGCGCTTCAGCACGTCGAGGTCCGCCTCGCCGCCGTAGGCGATGGTGAACACCCGCACGGTCTCGCCGGTTCCCTCCACCTGCAATCGGCCGATCAGGTTGTCCAAGGCGATTCCGTTCGGGTTCTCGTTTCGGCCGTCGGTCAGCACGACGACCGCGTTGATCGCGGCCGGGTCGAGGTTGGCCTTGAGGAAGTCGTAGGCGGCGAGGGTGCTGTCGTAGAGGCCCGTGCCCGCGGTCGGCACCAGGCCGTCGAGCCTGCCGCGCAACTGGTCGCGGTTCTGCGCGACCAGGCCGATCGGCACCAGCTCGCGGTAGTCCTTAGCGCCGTCGAGCTGGGTGGAGAACATCCACAGCCCCACCTTGTCGGTGTCGGCGAACTGCCCGAGTGAGCTGATCGCGGCCCGTTTGGCCAGGTCGAGGCGGGTCTGCCCGGTGCCCTCGACGGGGTTGCTCATCGAGCCGGAGACGTCCACGACGAGCAGGACGTTGGCGGACTTGCGCAACTGGGCCCACGACGCCAGCAGCTTGTCGAGCACCGGCGGCGACGGCGGGGTGAGCGGGCTCAGCGCGATGTCCGGCAGCACGCCGTTGTCCCGGGTGACCTGGCCGCCCGCCTTGCCGTCGAACGAGCGGAACCCCTGGTCGGCGAAGCGCTGCTGCTGCTCGGCGCCGCGCAGGTAGCCGAGGAAGTCCACGGCGGCCTGCTTCCGCACGTCGTCGGCCCACGCCAGCACAGTGAACGGGTGGTCGGACACCAGCGTGCCGTCGCTCGGGTAGATCGCGGCGAGCGGCACCTTCGGCTTGGCGTGCTGGCCCGCGGTGGCCGGGTTGCCGGTCGGGTTGCCCTGGTTGTAGGCGACCAGCGAGTTCTCCTCGACCGCGACGGCCGAGATGTAGGACAGGGCGGCGCCCCGGTCGTCGGCGCGCTGCAGGTTCGACAGGAACGTCAGCGTCGTGTCGCCGTAGTGCACGATCGACTGCTCGACGCCGCGGACGAACGCCTGCACGTCCGGCCGGGCGAGCACGGCCTCGGTCAGGTCGGACGAGGTGCCCGTGGCCGCGAAGTACGCGCCGATGGTGGCGTTGAGCCCGGAGGTCGACAGGTTCGGGTTGGTCTTGCCGAGCCGGAACGCGCCCCACTCGGGGTGCCCGTACTTCGCCCAGCCCTGCGGGTCGGTGGCCAGGCCCGCGAGGTCGCGCCAGCCGAGGCTCTTGTCCGGCCAGCCCAGCGCCTCGGCCATCGGCCGCGGCATCGCGATCACCAGGGGCGCGGTGACGATGGACTCGGGTGTGTCCGCGGTGAGCACGCCGGAGCGGTCGGTGCTCGCGAGCCGCTGCCGCAGCAGCGTGACCCAGCCGGACGCGGCTGGCGTCCACACGTCGGGTCGAGGTCCGTCGACCGTCTCGTCCCAGCCCTTGGCCAGGGCCTGCATCGCCGCGCCGGAACTCTTCGACTCGACCAGCACGTCCACGCAGCGCCCGGCCACCGTGCGCCCGCTGTAGTCGCGGGCCAACTGCTCGACCAGGCCGACCTTCTCCGGCGACGACGCCACCCGCACCTGCACCGAGTCGCCGCCGCACTTGGTCTGCTCGCCCGCCTCGTCGTCGTCGGAGGACGACGTGATCGCGCGCAGGCCGACGATCAGCCCGACAGCGACAGCGGCGGCCACGACGAAAGAGATGATCTTCCGTCGCTTCGCGCGGCTGTCCGGTGCGATGGTCATCTGGCCTCCCCGTTAGACCGTCATTATGCGGGCGGCGAGGGTCGGTGATCAGAAGTTGTGCACAACTGTTGGATCCCGGTCCGTCCGCGTGCCGGAACCCGGGGTGCCACCCATAATGGCCCGCGTGACTGGTTCGGGGACCAAAGTGACGAGCAGTTGGTCGTATCTCGGATACGTGGCATTCATGTGGCTGGTGCTGCCCACGGGCTGGCCGACTCTCCTGACGATCATCGTCGCGTTCAGCGTGGCCGATACAGCCGACAGCGAGGAGTGGCTCGCTGTCGCGATACCCGCGGTCCTCGCGGCAGCGCTGTGGTGGCTGGGATGGCGCTTCATGGGACGGTCGTGCACCCGGTTGCCGGACGGCCTGCTGGTGCGCGGGTTTCGCCGGAGCTATCGAGTGCCCTGGACCGACGTGGTCGACGTCAGTTCGACCGAGTTCGAGTCGGTCGGTCGCTCGTTCTCCTTCAGCCAGGTCCGGGTGACGTTCCGCCGTCCGGGAGACGGCCGCGTGATCACCGTGAAGGTCGCCTCCAGCTACCGCTCGGGCAGCGTGGGCCGGGACACCGTGCAGAGCTGGCTGCCCGGGTGGCACCCGCAGCACCGACGACTGCCCGAACCGGCACCGTGGCTGCCGGGCGGGGTCGGTCTCGCCCGGCTCCCGGTGCTGACCAGCCTTCGTCCGCCGGGGTACCTGGTGGCGATCTACCTGGCGCTGATCGCGGGATTCGCCGTGGCGTGCGTGGTCGGAGCAGTGGCGTGTCTGCGGTACGACGGCACGGCCTGGGCGGTAGTGGCGACCGTGCTGCTGCTGCTCGCCGTGGCGGCGCTGTGGCCCGCGGCCCGCGCGTTCCGGGCCAGGGTGGAACTCACCGCTGCCGGGCTCGTCAACCACGGCTACTTCCACACCGTCGCCTTCGCCGCCGTCGGGATCGAGGGATTCGTGCTGGTGCCCAGCGGTGCGGGTGGGGCCGTCCGGGTCGTGCTCGCGGGCCGCGGCTCCCGACAGCTCGCGGTCGGGGCCGGGTTCGGCGGGCATCCCGAACAGACCCTGCGCGAGCTTGAGCGCTGGCACGCCGCGGTGGCGTGAGACCTCAGTCCCAGTCCGGTCCCCGCTTGCTCCACGACCACGCGTAGCGCGGGTCCTCGCACGCGCTCGCGGCCTCGCCGAGGTCGAGCGGGCGGAAGGTGTCGACCATGACGGCGGTCTCGTCGAAGTAGTCCGCGCCGATGGACGCCTCGGCCGCGCCCGGCTGCGGGCCGTGGGTGAACCCGGACGGGTGCAGCGACAGCGAGCCGATGTCGATGCCGGAGCCCTTGCGGGCCTCGTAGTTGCCGCCGACGTAGAACATCAGCTCGTCGGAGTCGACGTTGGCGTGGTTGTAGGGCACCGGGATCGACAGCGGGTGGTAGTCGACCTTGCGCGGCACGAACGAGCAGACCACGAAGTTCGGGCCCTCGAAGGTCTGGTGGACCGGCGGCGGCTGGTGCACCCGGCCGGTGATCGGCTCGAAGTCGCGGATGTTGACCACCCACGGGTACAGGCAGCCGTCCCAGCCGACCACGTCGAACGGGTGGTTGGCGTAGGTGAACCGGGTGAGCCCCGCGCGGTGGCGGACCAGCACCTCGACGTCCTCGCCCTCGACCAGCAGCGGCTCGCTCGGGCCGTGCAGGTCGCGCTCGCAGTACGGCGCGTGCTCCAGGAACTGGCCCTTGGTCGACAGGTACCGCCGGGGCGGGCCGATGTGGCCGCTCGCCTCGACGATGTAGAGCCGCAGCTCGCCGTCGGGCACCACGCGGTAGGTGGTGGAGGTCGGGATGACCAGATAGTCCCCGTCCTCGACGCGCAGCGCGCCGTAGACGGTCTCCACGGTGCCGGTGCCGCCCTGGACGTAGAACAGCTCGTCGCCGACCGCGTTGCGGTAGAGCGGGCTGGGTTCGGTGGCCACCGCGAAGCCGATCACCACGTCGGCGTTGCCGAGCAGCGTCCGGCGCCCGGTGACGGCGTTCACCTCACTGGGTGAGGACCACTTGAGGTCCTGGCTGCGGAAGTGCCGCGGCTTGAGCGGGTGGTTGGGCACCAGCGGGCCGCGGAAGTCGGCGACGACCTCGGCGTTCACAATCGCGGTGGGCAGATGGCGGTGGTAGAGCAGGGCGGAGTCGGACGAGAAACCCTCGACGCCCATGAGCTCTTCGGCGTAGAGCTTGCCCTCCGCAGAGCGGAACTGGGTGTGCCTCTTCGGGGGAATCTCCCCGACTCTGCGGTAGTACGCCATTGCTCCTCCCGGTGTCCGTATACCGGACATCTTTGTTCATTAGCCGGTACGCTACTAGCGTGTCAGCCGTGTCAAGCGCCGTTCCTCTCCCGCCGCCCGGTCCTCGCGGCATTCCGCCCCTGTTCGCGCGGTTTGTCGACGACGCCGCCCTGTTCCCCCCGGGGAACGCCCCCATGTCCGCCGCGGTGCGCTCGCACCTCGACGGACGTGACGGCGATCACGCGGGCTTCATGGGTGTATTCCTGTGCCAGGCTTCCCGCCTGCCCGAGCTGATCACGGAGTTGGTGAAGGCGAAACCGGCCAAACCGGTCGCCCTCTCGCTGCTGATCGACACCGGGCTGGGCGGCGTGCCGAAGGCACTGTCGATCGTGGAGTCGCGAGCCGAGCTGCTCGCGCTGCGCATGGTCGAGATGCCCGCCCCGGCCGACGTCGACGACGTCTGGCTGGAGCGAGTCAACGAGTTCGTGCCGGAAGACGTCATCCGCGTCGTCGAGCCGCGCCGGGGCGGCCCGGAGTGGCTGGAGGGCATCCGCCGCGTGGTCGAGCACGGGAGCTGGCCGAAGATCCGCTGCGGCGGGCTCAGCCGCGAGGCGTTCCCGAGCGTGGACGAGGTCGCCGACTTCCTGGCGGTGATCAGCGCGGGCGAGGCGTCGTTCAAGGCGACCGCAGGCCTGCACAACGCCATCCGGCACACCGATGAGGCGACCGGGTTCACCCACCACGGCTTCCTCAACCTGCTGGTGGCCACGTCGCGGCTGTTGTCCGGCGGCGATGTGCGCGGCGCGCTGTCGGCCACCGATGGCGCCGCGCTGGCCAAGGAGGCGGGCGACCTGACCGACCAGGCCGCGCACGCGGTCCGCGCGGTGTTCGGCTCGTACGGCTCGTGCTCGCTGGCCGAGCCGATCGCCGACCTCGAAGGACTGGGGCTGCTGTGACGTCCTGGATCGACGATCCGGCTTTCGCGGCCGACAGACCGTTCGGCCCCCAGACGCTCCCGTACGGCGTCGTGGAGGGCCGGGACGGGCCGGTCGTGGCGGTGCGGGTGGGCGACCACGCACTGCCGCTTCGGCCGATCGCCGGAGCGTTCGGTGAGCTGGCGGAGCTGGTGTCGGCCGACTCGCTCGATCCGCTGCTCGCCGCCGGGCGGCCGGTGTGGTCGGCGCTGCGCGCGCGGCTGCGCGAGCTGGTGACGGCGACGGCGCCGCCCGACGGCGCGGTGCTGCTGGCCGACGCGCGCAACCTGCTGCCGTTCACCGTCGGCGACTACGTCGACTTCTACTCCTCGCGCGACCACGCCGAGAACGTCGGCCGCATGTTCCGCCCCGACAGCGACCCACTGCTGCCGAACTGGACGCACCTGCCCGTCGGCTACCACGGCCGCGCGGGCACCGTGGTGGTCTCGGGCACCGACATCGTCCGCCCGCACGGGCAGCGCAAGGGCGACGACGGCCCGGTGTTCGGCCCGAGCGGGCGGCTGGATGTCGAGGCGGAGATCGGCTTCGTCTGCGGCGGCCCGGTGGCCCGGCGGGTGTCCACCTCCGCCGCGCCGGACCACATCTTCGGCGTCGCCGTGGTCAACGACTGGTCGGCCCGCGACATCCAGGCGTGGGAGTACGTGCCGCTCGGCCCGTTCCTCGGCAAGTCGTTCGGCACGTCGATCGGCGCCTGGATCACCCCGCTCGACGCCTTCGCCGCTGCCCGCGTTCCGGTGCCCGACCCGGGCCACCCGCGGCTCGACTACCTGGTGGAGGACCAGTCCTGGGGCCTCGACATCCGCCTGGTCGTCGAGTGGAATGGCACCGTGGTGTCCCGGCCCGACTTCGCGGGCATGGCGTACTCGTGCGCCCAGCAGCTCGCGCACCTGACGGTCAACGGCGCCACCGTGCGCCCCGGCGACCTGTTCGCCTCCGGCACGGTGTCCGGCCCCGAGCGCCACCAGCGGGGGTCGTTCCTGGAGCTGTGCTGGGGCGGCACGGAGCCGATCACCCTGGACGACGGCAGCGAGCGCACCTTCCTGGCCGACGGCGACACGGTCGTGATCACCGCGACCGCGCCGGGGCCGGACGGCTCGGTCGTCGGGCTGTCCGAGGTCCGGGGGACGATCGTGGCGGCGGAGGACTGACGTGCCGGGCATCCGGTCGACGGGTCCGGTCCCGCAGGGGAGCCCGGCGGGCAAGGAGAGTTCGCTGACCCTCGACCGCGGCCTGGCGCTGTTGCAGGCCGTGGCCGACTCCGACACGGAAGCCCCCACCATCAGCGACCTGGCCGTGGCGATCGGGGCCAGCCGGGCCGCGGTCTACCGGCTGCTCGTGCCGTTGCAGGCGCGTGGCCTGGTGCGCCGGGAGGGCTCGAAGGTCCGGCTTGGGCTGGGGCTGCTCCAGCTCGCCGCGAAGGTGGCGCCGCAGCTCAGGATCGCCGCCCTGCCGTCGCTGCGCGAGCTGGCCGAGGCGGTCGGCGCCACGGCCCATCTCACGGTCGCCGACGGCGACGAGGCGCAGGCGGTCGCCGTGGTCGAGCCGTCGTGGACGGCCTATCACGTCGCCTACCGCGTGGGCACCCGGCACGCGCTGCACAAAGGCGCGGCGGGCAAGGCGATCGGCCTGCGCGCCGACGACCCGGCCTGGATCGGCACGACGGGCGAGCTGCAGCCGGGGGCGTACGGGATCGCGGCGCCCGTGCGCGGGGTGTCCGGTCTGCGGGCGAGCGTCGGGGTGGTCACCTTCGAGCCCCTCGACGGCGACGTGGTGGGCCCCCAGGTGCTGCTCGCCGCCGCTGCCATCGCCGAAGCCCTGCGCTGACCTCAGGCGATCGCCTGCACGCCCGCGAACACGGCGAATGCCGCGAACACCAGCCCGGCCACCCGCTGGATCAGGTGCGCCCTGATGCGCTCGGCCAGCCGCTTGCCCACCAGTACCGCGATTCCCGCGACGGACACCAGCGCGAGCCACGCTCCCAGACCGACCAACACGGGTTCGGCGTACCGCGCGCTCAGACCGGCCGTCGCGATCTGGGAGGCGTCGCCCCATTCGGCGGCGAACAGCACGCCGAACGAGGTCAGCGCGGCCCGCGGGAACGACACGGGTCCGGTGCCCGTGCCCTGGTCCACAGTGTCCGCGACCTGCTTCGAGAAGCCCTCGCGCAGCAACAGAAAGGCGCCTGAGGCGAACAGCAGGGCGACCACGGCCGCCACCGCCTGCTCCGGCAGCAGGGTCAGCACCCCGCCGAACGCGGCGGCGATCACCACCTGCAGCGCGAACGCGGCGCTCACCCCGACGAACACGGGCCACGCGCGGTACCGCGTGGTCAGGATCAGGGTGGCCACCAGGGTCTTGTCCGGCAGCTCGACGACGAACACCAGCGCGAAGGCGCTGGCGAACGCGATCAGAGCAGTTCCCACGACAGTCCTCTCCGTCCGGCCCGGACGGAGAACGGCGCCCGCCCAGCGATCCTAACTCTCGGGCGACGGCGGGCCTGACGTGTGCCTGATCACGGGACCTACGTCCCGTCCGCGCGGCGCGCCGCTGGCGATGGAGGGTCTGGTCGCGTTCTTCGTCGAGTCCACTTTCCTCGGTCTGTGGATCTTCGGGTCGAGCACCCGGGCCGTGGTCGTCGACCAGCGGGACGCGGATCATGGCTCAGAGCTTACGAAGTCGGACGCGGCTGATCCGGTGGTCGGCGCCCTTGCGTAGCACCAGGGTGGCGCGCGGCCGGGTGGGCAGGATGTTGTTGATCAGGTTGGGCTCGTTGGTGCGCTTCCACAGCCGCGCGGCCTCCTCCTGCGCCGCCAGGTCCGTCAGCGACGCGTAGTGGTGGAAGTGCGAGGCCGGGTCGGCGAACGCCGTGCCGCGCAACGCCAGGAACCGGTCGATGTACCAGCGTTCGATGTCGTCCGGGTGCGCGTCGACGTAGATGGAGAAGTCGAACAGGTCGGACACGGCGAGCCGGGGGCCGGGCTGGAGCACGTTCAGGCCCTCCACGATGAGGATGTCCGGTCGTCGGACTACCTGTTCCTCGCCGGGCACGATGTCGTAGGCCAGGTGGGAGTAGACCGGCGCGCGCACTTCCTCCGCGCCCGACTTCACCTCCGAGACGAACCGCAGCAGCGCCCGGCGGTCGTAGCTCTCCGGGAAGCCCTTACGGCTCATCAACCCGCGCTTGACCAGCTCGGCCTTGGGGAACAGGAACCCGTCGGTGGTGATCAGGTCCACGTGCGGGTGGTCGGGCCAGCGGGCGAGCAGGGTGCGCAGCAGCCGCGCGGTGGTCGACTTGCCGACCGCGACGCTGCCCGCGATGCCGATGACGAACGGCACCTTGCCCGCCTCGTGGGTGTCCTCGCCGAGGAACGCTGTCGTGGACTCGTAGAGCCGCTGGCGGGCGGCGACCTGCAGCGAGATCAGCCGCGACATCGGCAGGTAGACGTCGATGACCTCTTCGAGGTCCACCGGGTCGCGCAGGCCGCGAAGCTGGACCAGCTCGTCGAGGGTGAGCGGCAGCGGCGTCGACTTGCGCAGCTCGCGCCACTGCTCGCGGCGGAGTTCGACGTACGGGCTCAGCTCGCGCACCCGTGCCATGTCCCACTCCTCGCGACGTGTGTGGACGTATGGCGTCAACGTAGGTGTTCGGGCGGTGTTTTCGCTGTGACCGATTACACCGTTCGAGGGACAGTTCGTGTGGCGCACATGACGTCCGGGTGAACTCTGATCGCGCGACGGGCCGCGTGACCAGCGCGAACGGCTCACCGGGCGGGAAAGACCTCGTCCCACGCGGCGGCGAGTTGGCGGGCACAGACTTCCGGCGGGACCTGGCCGACCCCCGTGCCCAGGCCGGGCATCGCGATCGTGCGGACCACCGCGCGCACCGGGACGCCGTTGTCGAGCACGCCGTCGCGCCACAGCCGGAACACCGCCCGCGCCGCCAGGAAGGGGTGCACCGTGTCGGGCGCCAGCGCCTGCGACGGCTCCCGCATTGTCGGGGCACTGATGAGCCACGCGGGGCGGGCCGCGTCGGTGGGGACGATCAGCGCCTCGCCGACCGGCAGTTCGCCGCCGTGGTAGGCGAGCACCGCGCTGCGCACGTGCTGCTCGACGGCCGGGAACGTCTGCGCGTAGACGGCGTCGATCCCGCCGCGCATCCACCCGTAGGAGTTCGCGGGGGACACCACTGCCTGCGCGGGGACGTCCAGCAGCGAACCGCGGTGCACCCGGATGTCCGGCCTGCCCTGCGCCGCGGCGTCCCACGCGGCGGCGAGCGGCTCGCTCACCGCGCACAGGACAAGGTCCAGCGCGCCGGACAGCGGACGGGGGCCCGTCACCGTCTCGGTCTCCGAATCGGCGGTCACGAGCCCAGCATGGCATTGCGGTGACGCACGCGGTAACCGCCATTTGGTAACTGGCAACACAACCAGCGGTGCTGTCGCGGGCGCCGACGGCGGTGTCGGGGGTCGTGCGTAGGGTGGGCCGGTGCCGAGAATCGCCTACTTCGGACCGCAGGGCACCTTCACCGAGCAGGCCGCTCGCGCGTTCGACGAGCGGGCCGCGCTGATCCCGCTGTCCACCATCCCCGAGGTCGTGGCCGCTGTCCGGTCCGGCGCGGCCGACCTGGCGTGCGTCCCGGTGGAGAACTCCGTCGAGGGCGCGGTGTCGGCCACCATGGACGCGCTGGCCGTCGACGAGCCGCTGGTCGCCATCGCCGAGTGCGTGCTGCCGATCCGGTTCTCGCTGCTGGTCCGGCCCGGGATCGCGGCCGCCGACGTCGGCGTCGTCGCCAGCCACCCGCACGCGCTGGCCCAGGTGCGGGGGTGGCTCGACGCGCATCTGCCCGGCGCCACCCGGGTCGCCGCCACGTCCACCGCCGCCGCGGCTGTCGGGGTGGCGGACGGCGCGTTCGACGCCGCCGTGACCGCGCCCGTCGCCGCGACCCACTACCCGCTGACCGTGCTGGCCGCCGACATCGCCGACGAGTCCGACGCGGTCACCCGGTTCCTCCTGCTCAGCAGGCCGGGTGAGCTGCCCGCGCCGACCGGCGCCGACCGGACCTCGATCATCACCGTCGTCTCGCACCGGCCCGGCGAGCTGGCCGCGATGCTCACCGAGTTCGCGCTGCGCGGGGTCAGCCTCTCGCGCATCGAGTCGCGCCCGCTGCGCGCCCGGTTCGGCGAATACCGGTTCTACCTGGACTTCGACGGCCACATCGCCGAGCGCCGCATCGGCGACGCGCTGGCCGCGCTGCACCGGCGCAGCCAGCAGGTCCGCTTCCTCGGCTCCTACCCCAAGGCCGACTGCGTGCAGTCGCCCGCGCCGCCCGCCAACCTCGACGCCGACTACGACTCGTCCGCGGCGTGGCTCGCGGGACTGCGCCGGGGGGAGTGGGTGTGACCGGCCTGCGCCTGATGCTGGTGCGCCACGGCGAGACACCGTCGAACGTCCGACACCTCCTCGACTCGAAACCGCCCGGCCCGCCGCTCACCGAACTGGGCCGCAGGCAGGCCGAGGCGCTGGCCGAGCGGCTGGCCGACGAGCCGGTCGCCGCCGTCTACGCGAGCACGGCTGTCCGCGCGCAGGAGACCGCGGACCCGGTGGCCAAGGCGCACGGACTGACCGTCGAGGTGCTCGACGGCGTGCACGAGGTGCAGGTCGGCGAGCTTGAGGGCCGCTCGGACGCCGAGGCGCTCGGCACGTTCGGCGGGGTTTTCATCCGGTGGACCCGGGGCGACCTCGCGGCGGCGATGCCCGGCGGCGAGACCGGTGAGCAGATCGTGGAGCGCTTCTTCGCCGCGGTGTCCGCGATCCGCGCGGCGCACTCGACCGGGCTCGTCGTGCTGGTGACCCACGGTGGTGTGATCCGGCTGATCGCGGAGATGCTGGCCGACAACGTCGGCGCCCAGCTCGCCAGCGCGGGTCTGATCCCCAACACCGGACACGTGCTGCTGCAGGCCCGCGACACCGACTGGCACTGTGTCGAGTGGACTGGCGTCGAACTGTAGGGCGGGTAAATCCGTCGGAACTGTCGGTGGCCCGGTCTACCCTCGCCACGAAAGAGCTTTCCGCCACTTGCAAACGCCATGGAGGCCCCCATGCCCCCGTCCGCGTCTCAGGTCGCTGTGCGCGCGGAGGCGCTGGTGAAGACCTTCGGGTCCACCCGCGCCCTGGACGGCGTCGACCTGGAGATCCCCGCGGGCACCGTGCTAGGTCTGCTCGGCCCCAACGGGGCCGGGAAAACCACCACGGTGCGCATCCTGACCACACTGCTGCGCCCCGATTCCGGGCGCGCGTTCGTCGCCGGTCACGATGTTGTCGCCGATCCCCAAGCCGTGCGCCGCAGCATCGGCCTGTCCGGGCAGTACGCCGCGGTGGACGAGTACCTCACCGGCTACGAGAACCTCTACATGGTCGGCAGGCTCTACGGGTTGAGCCGCTCGGCCGCGGGTTCCCGGTCCCGGGAGCTGCTGTCCCGGTTCCGGCTGCAGGAGGCCGCCGACCGGACCGCCAAGACCTATTCCGGCGGCATGCGCCGCAGGCTCGACCTCGCCGGGGCGCTGGTCGCGGAGCCCGCCGTGGTCGTGCTCGACGAGCCGACCACGGGCCTGGACCCGCGCGGCAGGCTCGAAACCTGGGACGTGATCGGCGAACTGGTGGCGGACGGCGCCACCGTGCTGCTCACGACGCAGTATCTGGAGGAGGCCGACCACTTGGCCGACACGATCCTGGTGATGGATCGCGGCAAAGTCATCGCGAGCGGCACCGCCGACCAGCTCAAGGCCACCGTCGGCGGCGAGCGGCTGGAGATCGTGGTGGCCGAGGTCGCCGAGTTGGCCATGACCAGCCAGGTGTTGGCGGCGGTCGGCTGCGACGAACCCACCGTGGACGACCACGCGCGCCGCGTCTCGGTCACCGTCGACACGGGCCCGAAGGCGCTGGTGGAGGCGCTGCGCAGGCTCGATCAGGAGAGTGTCGGGGTCCTCGACGTCGCGCTGCACCGGTCGACGCTTGACGACGTGTTCCTGTCGCTGACCGGCCACGCGGTCGAGGACGAGCCCGCGGCCGAGCCCGCGGGCAAGCGCAAGGGCAAGAAGGGGGCTTCCCGATGAGTGTGGTCAGCGCGAACGTGCGCGACAGCGGCGTCGTCACCTGGCGCAACCTGATGAACGTGCGCCGCCAGCCCGACCTGCTGCTCGGCGCCACCCTGCAGCCGATCATGTTCGTGCTGCTGTTCGCGTTCGTCTTCGGTGGCAGCATCGGTCAGGACCCGGACGCCTACCGGGAGTTCCTGATGGGCGGCATCTTCGCCCAGACGGTCGCGTTCAACTCCGCGTACACGACCATCGGCATGGCCGCCGACCTGGAAAAGGGCGTGATCGACCGGTTCCGGTCGCTGCCCATGTCCCGGGCCGCGGTGCTGCTGGGGCGCACCACGTCCGACCTGGTGGTCAGCGCGCTGGGCCTGCTGGTCATGTCGGTCTGCGGCCTGCTGGTGGGCTGGCGCATCCGCGGCAGCCTGTTCGACGCGCTGCTGGCCTACGGGATGCTGCTGCTGTTCTCGTTCGCGATGTCGTGGATCGGCGCGTGGATCGGCCTGCTGTCGGGCAACGTCCAGGTCGCGCAGAGCGCGGGGTTCATCTGGATGTTCCCGGTCACGTTCATCTCGTCGGCCTTCGTGTCGGCGTCGAGCATGCCCGGCCCGCTCAAGGTGTTCGCCGAGTGGAACCCGGTCACCGCGGTCGCCGACGCGGCCCGGGACCTGTTCGGCAACCCCCGCCCGGGCATCCTCGGCCGCTCGGACACCTGGCCGTCCCAGCACGCGACGTTCTACGCGATCGTCTCGTGCCTGGCCATCCTGGCGATCTTCATGCCGATCGCGGTCGCCAAGTACCGCAAGGTGGCAGCGAAGTAGGCCCCACCCGGTCGTTGGTGGCGGCGTGGACGACGACTGAGTCGGGCGGGTCGGAAGGCAGATCGACAGCCTTCCGTCCCGCCCGTGTCGTGCAACGGGGGCGCCACGTGGGTCAGGCGGTCGCGGCCTCGTCCTCGGGCACCCGCACGGGCGCGTCCTCCGGCGAGTCCGCCGCGTCGATGTGCCGCGCCAGCGCCACCCACACGAAGCAGGCCAGCAGCACCTGCAGTGCCCCCGAGATCGCGAACACGGCCCGCGTCCCGAGCCCCGCCGCCAGCAGCCCGCCGATCAGGGCGCCGATCGGGATCGCGCCCCACACCGCGGTCCGCCACACGCCGAGCACTCGGCCGAACAGGTGCTCGGGCACCATCGTGTGCCGCAGCGCGCCCAGGATCACGTTCACCACCACGACCGCCGCCGCGAACAGGCCGAACAGCAGGCTCGCGAAGATCGGCTCGGTGACCACGGCCATCCCGGCGAAGCCCGCGCCACACGCGACTACGGCCAAGGTCAGCACCGCGCGCCGGGAGAGCACCCGGGTGAGCCGGGGTGCCACGAACGCGCCCAACAGCCCGCCCCCGCCGCCGACCAGCGCGAACACGCCGAACGCCGCCGCGCTCAGGCCGAGGTCCTGCAGCGCGTAGAGCACCAGCAGCGCCTGGGCGAACTCGCTGACCAACGCCATCGCGGCGGCGAACACCACCAGCCGCACCATGAGCTGCCTGCCGCGCAGCCACGCCAGCCCCTCGCCGAGTTGGTGCCGCAGTCGCGGCGCCGGACCGGTGGTCTGCGGGCGGAAGCGCCCGTGCAGGGCGACCAGCAGCACGGCCGCGATCGCGAACCCGGCCGAGTTCAGCAGGAACGGCATGGCCGCGAACAGGGCGAACGTGACACCGCCGAGCGGGCCGCCGAGGAACGTCTGCCCGATGATCTCCACCGACTGCAGCTTGCCGTTGGCCGACTCCAACTCGGCGCGGTCGACCACGGCCGGGACAAGCGCTTGCGCCGCGCTGTCGGCCACTGTCTCCACGATCCCGAGCAGCAGCGCGGTGGCGTAGAGCAACCAGATCGAGACCGCGTCGACCAGCACGAGCACCCCGAGGCCGCCGACGATGGCCGCGCGTGTCAGGTTGGCGAGCAGCATCGCCCGGCGCCGGTCGACCCGGTCGATCAGGGCGCCGCTGAGCAGGGCGAACAGCAGCCACGGCAGGAACGCTGTCGCCGAGAGCCCGGCGATCAGGATCGGGTCACGGGTCAGACTGGCCGCGAGCAGCGGAAACGCCACCTTGCCGATGCCGTCGCCCAGGTTGGACAACGCGCTCGACCCGAGCAGCCAGCTCAGTCGGCGGTCCGCGCTCACGTGCTCACCGCTGTCGGCACGAGCGATAATCGCGCCGACCCAGCACCCACCATGGTCGCGACGCTACTGTCCGCTCTCGCCGGGCCAGTACCTCCGAATGGGCGGGAGTCTTCCCACCCGGGGCGTGCTCCCTGGGAATCAGCTGCCCGACATGCGCTCGGTTGGATCCTGCCCCATTGTGGAGGTATGAGGTGGGCAAGCAACCCTCGGGCCGTTTCGTCCGTCCTTCCAGTGGACCATCCAGCCGTTCGGGGCATGTCTGGAGGCAGGGTCACCATGCACCATCACACGACCAGGCGATTCGCCGCGAGCGGGGTGCTGCTGCTCGCCGCGCTCGCGGGGTGCGGCGGCACCGCCGAGCCCGCCGCCGCGCCGCCGATTCCGTCCTTCACCCCGTCGGAGGTCGCCGCCGCACCGCCGTCGACCACCGTCGAGCAGGCGGCGCCGCCGCCGTCGAGTGCGGCCGGGGGCCAGGTGCCCGCACCGGCGCCCGTCGAGGCGTCGCCGTCCACCGACTGCAAGGCGGCCGAGTTGACCCTGGCGGCGAAGGACGGCGACGCCGCGGCAGGCACTGTCTACCGCTCGGTCGTCTTCACCAACAAGGGCTCCCGCACGTGCACCATCCATGGCTTCCCTGGCGTCTCTTACGTCACCGGGGAAGACGGTCAGCAGGTCGGCCCAGCGGCCTACCGGGTCGGCACCAAGGGCGCGCCGATCAACCTGGCGCCCGGGGACAGTGCCGCTGCCGACATCGGCTTCGTGAACGTGCGCAACTACGACGCCGCGGTGTGCAAGCCGACCGAAGTGCGCGGGCTGCGCGTCTACCCGCCGCACGACACGGCGTCGATGTTCCTGCCGCTGCCCGGCCTGGGCTGCGCCGGATCGCCCCCGGGCAACCAGCTCACCGTGAAGACCGTCCGCTAGTGCGGTGGTCGCCGCATTAACGCATCAGTCCGGTTCGCCAGGCCCAGGCGGCCACTTCGACCCGGTTGCGGGCGGCGATTTTCGCCTGCACCGCGCCGAGGTGCGTCTTCACCGTCGACAGCGACAGGTACAGCTCGGTCCCGATCTCGGTGTTCGTCAGCCCGCGGGCCGCCGCGCGCACGACGTCGGTCTCGCGCTCGGTCAGCGCCACCGCGGGCTCGACAGGCTTCGCCGCGAAGTGCCGCAGCAGGCGCACCGTGATCTGCGGCGACACCAGCGCGTCGCCGCGCACGGCCGCGCGGACGGCCTCCATCAGCAGCGCCGGGCCCGCGTCCTTGAGCAGGAACCCGCTCGCGCCGTTGGCCAGCGCGGTGTGCACGTACTCGTCGAGGTCGAACGTGGTGACCACGACGACCTTGAGCGGGTCGGCCACCTGCGGACCCGCGAGCGCCCGGGTGACCTCCAGGCCGTCCAGCCCGGGCATTCGGATGTCGAGCAGGCACACGTCAGGCCGCAGTTCGCGCGCCCGCGCCACCGCGGCAAGACCGTCGGCCACGTCGGCGACGACCTCCATGTCGTCCTGGGTCTCCAGGATCATTCGGAAGCCCGCGCGCACCATCTCCTGGTCGTCGGCGATCAGGATGCGGATCACGGTTCGTCCTTTCGCAGCGGGATCCGGGCGTCCACGGTCCAGCCCGCGGTCTCGCCCGGGCCTGCGGCGAACCGGCCGCCGAGCAGGTCGACCCGTTCGCGCATGCCGACCAGACCGTAGCCGCCGGACCCGCCGGTCGGCCGCACCGCCGCCGTCTCGGCGTCGTCGGTCACCCGCACGTGCAGTTCGTCCACTGTGGTCTTGATGTCGACCCGCACCGTCCGGGCGTTCGCCGCGTGCTTGCCCACATTGGTCAGGGATTCCTGCACGAGCCGCAGCACCGAGCCGCCCGCCTCCGGCGGCAGCGTGCTCGGCAGGTCCAGTTCCATGTGGACTGTCGGTCCGGTGAAGTCGTCGGCGAGCGCGCGCAGGTCGGCCGCCAGATCCGTGGTCGCCTGCCTGGCCGCCGCCGAACTGCCCGCGGGCGCCGCGCCGCGCATGCTGCCCACCAGCATCCGCATGGCGGCCAGCGCCTCGGTGCCGCTGCGCTCGATCTTGCCCAGCGCGACCACCGCCGCCGTCGGGTTCGCCGTCGCGACCAGCGACGCGGCCTGCGCCTGCACGACGATCCCCGTCACGTGGTGGGCCACCACGTCGTGCAGCTCGCGGGCCAGCGCCATCCGCTCGGCCTGCTGCGCGCCCGTCACCGCGACGTGCACGGTCTGGGTGCGCTCCCGGTCGCGCGCGCGAAAGTACTGCCCGGCGGCCAGCGACAGCAGCAGCAGGAACGCCGCGATCAGCAGGAACTCGCGCAGCTCGCTCGGCCTGCCGCCCACGAACGCCGTCATCGCGACCGCGAGCAGGTCGGCGCCGACCAGCGCGCCGACGCTGATCGCGGCCTGCTGCCGGTCGGCGTAGCGCACGACGTAGGCCACCAGCGCCATGTGCGCGGCGGCCATCGTCAGCGGCGCGGGGAACACCGAGAAGGTGCCCATCACCAGCCCGAGCGGGGCCAGGGTCAGCGCGGCCACCGCGGCAACGACCGCCGCGGTGATCGTCCAGCGGACAGCCGCGCGGGGACCGAGGAACGCGCAGCCCGCCGTCGCCAACGCGGCCACCACCGGCACCAGCGCGAACAACGCCCGCGCGTCGCGGAACTGGAAGTAGTCGACCGCGGCCACCAGGTCGATGAAGAACAGGAAGGTGAGCGCCGCGCCGAGCGGCCACTGCCCGCGCAGGAACTCGCGCGTCGGCTGGTCGAGCCGCTGTTCGCTCGACATCCGCAACAGGACGCCGAGCGCGACCGCGCCGCTCACCACGACCAGCCCGGTCAACAGGGTGTAGACCAGCCCCCGGTCCACCATCGTGCCGAGCCGCGGCGCCCGGATGGCCATCGAGCCCACCGCGGCCAGCACGAGTGCGGTCGCGCACCCGGCGGCCACCCAGCGCCCGCACCGCCACACCACGATGACCACCAAAGCCGCACCCGCCAGCCCCTCGGTCAGCATCAGGTAATCGATCCCGGGGAACCCCCGGTCGACGGCGCCCACCCCGCGCAACAGCGCCGACGTGCCCAGCACCGCGGCCACCCCGGCGAGCGCGCCCACCACCGGCAGCCGCAGCGCGAGGAACACGCACGCGATCAGCGGCAGCGGCAGCGCGGCGGCCAGCACGTCGCCGCCGCCCAGCCCGAACACGAGCAGGTCGAACAGGTAGGCCAGGGCGAGCAGGCCCGCCAACCAGCGGCGCGCGGTTGCTTGGGAGTCCATGGCGGAGAACCTAGGGCCGCGCGCCCGCCCCCGCCTCGGCCGAGTGGCGCGCGCGGGTCGGCCGATCGGCCACTGCCCGCCGCCCCAGCGCGGGCCGGTCGGCCACCGTGTCCCACCCGTCCGACCGATCCGCCGGACCCGGTCTCGGCGAGAGGCTGTGAGCAGCGAAACAACACCTGGAGGTGCTCGAAGATGGTGACCGCGGTGCTCGTCTGGATCGGGATCGTGCTGGGGCTCGGCCTGCTGCTGGTGATGGCCATCGGCCCGGTGATCGTCGACCTCGACGCCAAGCTCTACGAACGCAAGCACAACCGCACCCGGGCGGCCCGCCAGGCCGAGGTCGGCGCCGCCGAGGACGCCCGCGCGGCCCGCCGCCGCCCGATGCCCGCGGTCTAGCCGGGTTGGCAGAACCCCCGGCAAAGTCTGCGAGACTGACCCGGTGGATCGTGCCGCGCACCAAGCCGACATCGGACCGATGACCCTGGCGGAGCTGACCGCCCGCCAACGCGCCTTCGTCGAGGCCCGTGACTGGGGCCCGTTCCACACCCCGAAGAACCTGGTGATGGCCCTGACCGGCGAGGTCGGCGAACTGACCGAGCTGTTCCAGTGGCTCACCCCGGACCAGGCCGCCGCCGCGTCGACCGACCCGGTCACCGGCCCCAAGATCGCCGACGAACTGGCCGACGTCCTCCTCTACCTGATCCGCCTGGCCGACGTCCTCGACGTCGACCTCATCGCGGCCGCCAACGCCAAGATCGACCGCAACGAGGTCCGCTTTCCGGTGTCCGCGGGCCCATCGGGCTTGCGCAGACTCCCCACCGAGAGCCCCGAATAACCGTCGCGCCCGAATGGCAGGCAAGGTGCCGTCGAGAGGTGCGACTCGCGGGTGACCAGATGCCACGCACCTGCAACGTCGCGGTGTTGCCTGAAGGGCCATCTCAGGGTGATGATAGTGCATGATAGAACATATGTTCGAGCATGACTGACGGGAGGAGATGGCGAAGGGGCGATGACCAACGAGACGGTGGCCGATCCGTTCGGCGGGGCTGATCGAGAGATCCGCCCCGCCGGCTCTAAAGTGTCCGGCATGGCCCGGTGGGACGACGAGGAGCGAGCGGCGCTGGTCGCACTCCTGCGGGTGCGCCCGTCTGGGTTGTCCTGGTCCGAGGTCGCCGCGGAGGTCGCGGGTACGGACAGTGCTCGGATGATCTGGGACCAGCGGTGTCCGCCGGATCTGTTCACCTCCGACGATGTCATAGTCCAAGCGCGACGCGACATCATCGCGTGGAATGACGGGGACTATCGGTTCCTCACCTTTGCTGATCACGACTACCCGGTGCAGTTGCGCGAAGTCCACCAGTTTCCGCCGGTCATCTTCGCGCGTGGGACTTTGCGTGCCGATGATGTCGGCGTCTGCGTCGTGGGCGCACGCACGGCCTCGTCCACTGGATTGTCGAACGCCGCGCAGATCGCGCGATTGCTCGTCGAGCGGGACCTCACGGTCATCTCGGGTTTGGCTGCCGGGCTCGACACAGCGGCGCATGTGTCGGCACTGGACCACGGCGGACGGACGGTCGCCGTCATCGGCACCGGAATCGAGCGGCACTATCCGGCCGCGAACCGTGACCTGCAGAATCGAATTGCGACGAATGGACTTGTCCTCTCCCAGTTCTGGCCGGATGCGCCGCCGACGAAGTCGAGTTTCCCGATGCGGAACGCCACGATGAGCGCGTACGGGCGAGCGACGGTAATTGTCGAGGCAGGCGAGAAGAGCGGTGCCCGGATCCAAGCCCGAACAGCAGTCGCACACGGGAGGCCGGTTATCCTGATGGACTCCGTCGCCTTGGGCACCCAATGGGGACGAGCTTTGCACGGGCAGCCGGGTGTGCTGGTTGCATCGACACCGGCGGACGTAGTGGGCCATGTCGACTCGATTATTCGGCACGACCAGGAGTTCGCTCGCCTACTGGCATCGGCGCGCGGGTAGTCATGAACACGGTGGCGGTCCAGCTCCAACAGATGCTGCGGCAGCGGGTTGGCGCATTCTTTCGCAACACCATCCGGGTCGACGGCGAGACCTGTGCTGTGTGCACGGGGCCTGCCGCCGGAGCATTGTGTCCGAAATGTCGAGAGCACGCCGCCGGGTTCGCTGACCGATTAGCCGACGTGGTCGTCATCCTGACTTACGTCCGTGGGCGGACAGTCGGATCGATACATCAGTCCGCCCACACGGTTGTAACCTACAAGCGGCAGCAACCTCAGCCGGCACCGAAGTGCGCGAAAGACATGGCGATGATGATCGGCGTTGCCGAGGCTCTGCACGGCCGATGCATTGCCAGGGCCGCAGGAGAGCCGTGGTCAGCGGTGACCTTCGTGCCGTCGGACAAACGCCCGGGAGCCACGCATCCGTTGGCGGCATTGGCTCGTCAGATCCAAACGAACAACGAGAGTCGCAATCGCCTTCTGTTGGGTATCGGTCCGGGTTTCGCCGCCATGCCCGACCGAACCGTTCGCGAGGACAGATTCGTCGTTCCCGCCGAGTACGCCGACCGCGTCCGTGACCGCCATGTCCTGCTGGTCGAGGACACCTGGACATCTGGAGCGAAGGCGCAGTCGGCTGCCGTGACGCTGCACGACGCTGGGGCCAAGTGGGTGACGGTGCTTTGTGTCGCTCGGTGGTGCCGGGACGACTGGGAAGATCACAAGCTCCTGCTCGATCGCTGTGCCGACCCGTATGACGCGATGGTCTGTCCAGTCGCGGGTGGCGACTGCTTGGCCTGAGGCCGCGGTGGTCGTGTCCCGTCCCTCCCCGGGCGGGACACGACCGGCGGCTCCCCTGTGCGGGAGTCTCAGCCGCGCGTGACCGTCTTGCGCAGGCGGTTCAGCGCGCGGTGCTGCGCGACGCGGACGGCTTCGGGGGTGGTGCCGACGACGTCGGCGGTTTCCTGGGCGGACATGCCCATCACGATGCGCATGATGAGGATGTCGCGCTGGCGGGGGGTGAGAGCGCGCAGCAGCGTGCCGGTCTGCTCGACCAGTTCGTGGCGCAGGGTGATCTGCTCCGGGCCGTCCTCCAGGCTCATCACGTCGGGGGCCTCGGCGGTGGGGTCGGACTTGTCGCGGGCGTTGGCGCGGTGCACGTCGGCGATCTTGTGGGCGGCGATGCCGTAGACGAACGACAGGAACGGGCGCCCGAGCTGCTGGTAGCCCGGCAGCGCGCGGAACACCGCGACACACACCTCCTGGGCGACGTCGTCGGCGCTGCTGAACGAGCGCGGCATGCGGCCGAGCTTGGCCCGGCAGTACCGCACGACCAGCGGGCGCAGGAACACCAGCAACTGGTCGACCGCCGTGGCGTCCCCGGCGATCGCGGCGGACACGACGACATCGAGGTTGTCCCGCTCGACGCGGACAACGGGGCGCGGGCCGAACCGGACGGGCTTCGCGATGTCCTTCAGCGAGGCTTCGAGCGCCGCGAGCTCTTCGTCCAGCTCCACCGTGCACAACATCGGGTACCTCCTGCGCCAAGGGCGGTGACTCTCACCCCTAACAGAGCGCGGGAGGTTCGCCGAAATACAGGTCGGAAGCCTCTATTTCGGCGCTACGGCGTCTTTCTCGGTCCCGTTGCACACCGCGTACATCTGATCACACTGGGCGGTCCAATTGGTAGAGGTCGTTTTCCCGCATGATCCGAATGACCTTCGCCGCGTATTCGGGGTCGGTCGCGTACCGTTTCGCGACCTCGGTGACGAACGCGTCCGGGTCGGCGGCCAGCGGCAGCGCGGCGACGTAGTACTGGCTCTTGGTGATCAACCGGCCGTAGTCGCGGAACGAGTCCGTCATCGAGGTGTAGACCCGGAACAGCGCCTGCGCGGGGTGGCAGTCCGGGGTGCACTCGATGGTCGGGTAGTCGTGGCAGCCGACGGCGATCGGGCCGGGGCCCGCGGCGGTGCACTTGAAGCCGAAGAAGTTCAGGTCGTTGAGCGCGAGCCTGCTGCGGCCCCACGCCGACTCCAGAATGGACTGTCCGGCGGTGACCGACGCCGGGATGCCGTACTCGGCGGCGACCGCCTGGGCGGCGGGACCGGCAATGGCCAGGTATTCGTCGTCGGTGCCGCGCAGCGCTTCGGCGCGCACCCGGTCCTGGTCGATCGTGGCCGCGGCCGTTCCCGGCGCCACCAGCAGCGCGGCGAGAACCCCGACCATGGTCAGCCAGATGCGCATCGTGCCTCCGCTCGTCGATCCGAGCGTTGACGGCGTCGACCGGAGCCGCAACCCGACGTCACCCGGTCGAGTCAGACGACCAGCCCGGTGCGCTGTACGCACAGGTCCCACAGTTCCTTGCGGGTCTGCGGGTCGTCGTGCTGCCAGGGCAGGTAATGCGTGGGCCGCACCCGCCGGTCGTGCCAGAACTTGCCGCTGACCCGGCCCGGCTCGACCGCGCCTGCCAGCCACACGATGGTGTCGGCGCCCTGCTCCGGGCTGCGCAGCAGCGGACCCATGACCTTGGTGAACCCCGGCAGCGACGCGCTGACGCCCGGGGTGTCCGCCCAGCCGGGGTGCGTGCTGTGCACGATCACACCGTCGTCGGCGAGCCGCTTGGCCCACTGCTCGGCCAGCACCACCTGCATGCGCTTGGTCCGCGCGTACGCCTTGCCGCCCGCGTACTCGCCGCGGGTGTACTGCGGGTCGTCGGTGCGCAGCGGGCTGGTGTACATCCCGCCGGAGGTCACGAAGGTCACCCGACCGCGCGCGTGCGCCAGCGCGGGCCGCAGCAGGCCGGTGAGCAGGAACGGGCCGAGCACGTGCGTGGCGAGGGTGACCTCGTTGCCCTCGGCGGTCTCCTCCCGCCGCGGCGGGAGCGTGCCCGCGTTGTGCACGAGCCCGTCGAGGCTGCCGTGCGCGGCGAGGAACTTCGCGGCGAATTCCCGCACGCTCGCCAGGTTCGCCACGTCACACGTCCACAGTTCGAGGTGCGCGCCGGGTACCTGCTCGGCAACCTCGCGCCGGGCGCGCTCGCCCTTCGCCGCGTCGCGGACCAGCAGGTGCACCGTGGCCCCGAGCCGCGCGAGTCCGGTGACCGCGGCCTTGCCCAGGCCCGAGTTCGCCCCGGACACCAGGACCGTGCACCCGTCGAGCGCGTCCGGGCGGGCGTCGGCGGGCCAGAACCGGCTGCGCATCGCGTAGCCGATCTTGGTGTACCCGGGCACGATCGCCCGGTCCAGCACCGTGTCCAGGATGTTCGTGCCCACGCTCATGGCTCGACGCTAGTCGCGGCGCGGGCCGCCCGCTGAATGTCCACAGTGGACAAGCTTGACAAGAGGGCCCGAATCGCGCAACCTGAAGTAACTGTTACTTGTCGTAACATGCTCGAAGGGTGGAGGACATGGCGCGTGCCCGGCAGTCCAGAGACGCCGACCAGGTCGGTTCCCGACTCCTCGACGCGTCGGTGCGCAACACCTACGACCCCCACCTGGACATCGACTGGAGCGCGCCGCCGGTCGAGGGCAAGGCGTACATGCCGCTCGAACGGGTGTCCCTCTACGGCACCGACCTGTGGCGCGGGCTCAGCCCCGAGCAGCGCACCGAGTTGTCCAAGCACGAGATGGCCAGCATCGCGAGCGTCGGGCTGTGGTTCGAGATCATCCTGATGCAGTTGCTCGTCCGCTACGCCTACGACCGCGACCCGCGCAGCCCGCACACCCAGTACGCGCTCACCGAGGTGGGCGACGAGACCCGGCACACGATCATGTTCGCCAAGGCCATCGAGCGCTTCGAGGTGCCTGCCTACGGCCCGTCGCGGCTGCTGCACGAACTCGGCCGCGTGTTCAAGGCGGTCGCGGGCGGCCCGTCGATGTTCGCCGCCGTGCTCGTGGCCGAGGAAGCCACGGATCGATTGCAGCGCAGCACAATGGACGACACGAACATGCAGCCGCTGATCAGGATGGTCAACCGCATCCACGTGATCGAAGAGGCCCGGCACGTCCGCTACGCGCGGGAGGCGGTGGTGCGCGGCGTGCCCAAGCTCAACCGCGCGCAGTTGGAACTGCACCGGCTGGCCACCGCGGTCACGTCGTTCGCGGTGATCGACTCGCTGGTCGATCCGCGCGTCTACCGGTCGGTCGGCATCGCCCCGCGGGTGGGCCGGGCGGCGGCGCTGGCCAACCCGCACTTCCGCGAGACCCGGCGCTGGATGGTCGAGAAGGTCGTCGAGTTCCTCGCCGAGGTCGGCATGATCGGCGGTCCGTCGAGGACTGTCTGGCGGCGCGCGAAGTTGCTCGGCTAGCCGGAATTCGTTGGTGCGCCGAGGTGATCACGTCCTAACCTGGCGCCATGGCAGCGACCACGATCACGGGAACCAACGTCGACATTCGACTGTGGACTCGACCGGACACGGTCGAGGACCAGGCGATGCGGCAGCTGCAGAACATCGCCGCGCTGCCGTGGACCTTCAAGCACGTCGCCGTCATGCCCGATGTGCACTACGGCAAGGGCGCCACGGTCGGCTCGGTGATCGCGATGCGCGACGCCGTCTCGCCCGCGGCGGTCGGGGTGGACATCGGCTGCGGCATGTCCGCGGTGCGCACCTCGCTCGCGGCGAACGACCTGCCCGCCGGGCTGGGCAAGCTGCGCTCGAAGCTGGAGGCCGTGGTACCGGTCGGCTTCGGCGCGCACAAGGGCACCGCGTTCACCGACCGCGACGCCGCCGACTGGGACGTGTTCTGGAAGGCGTTCGAGAACCTGACCCCGGTGGTGAAGGCCAACAGCGCCAAGGCTTTGCAGCAGATGGGCACCCTCGGCGGCGGCAACCACTTCATCGAGATCTGCTTGGACACCAGCAAGCGGGTGTGGGTGATGCTCCACTCAGGATCCCGCGGAATCGGAAACCTGTTGGCGCAGCACCACATCGAGGTGGCGCGTGGGCTCGCGCACAACGCGGAGTTGCCCGACCGCGACCTCGCGGTGTTCCTCGCGGGTACGCCGCAGATGGCCGCGTACCGGCACGACCTGTACTGGGCGCAGGAGTACGCGCGGCGCAACCGCGCCGTCATGCTCCGCCTGATCTGCGACGTGCTGCGCGCCGAGTTCGAGTTCATCGAGTTCGACGAGCCGATCTCGGTGCACCACAACTACGTCGCCGAGGAGGTGCATTTCGGCGAGGAGGTGCTGGTCACCCGCAAGGGCGCGATCCGCGCGGGCCGCGGCGACCTCGGCATCATCCCGGGGTCGATGGGCACCGGGTCCTACGTCGTGCGCGGCCTCGGCAACCCGGACTCGTTCGAGTCTGCCTCGCATGGCGCGGGCCGCCGGATGTCGCGCACCAAGGCCCGCAAGCGCTTCACCCGCCAGGATCTGGCCGACCAGACCCGCGGCGTCGAGTGCCGTAAGGACACCGGCGTCGTGGACGAGATCCCGGCCGCCTACAAGGACATCGACCAGGTTCTGCGTGACCAGGACGACCTCGTGGAGATCGTGGCGAAGCTCAAGCAGGTCATCTGCATCAAGGGCTAGGCAAATGGCCCGCTCACCCGGCAAGTCGGGTGAGCGGGCCGTTGTCAGCCCCAGCCGAGTTCGTGCAGGCGGGCGTCGTCGATGCCGAAGTGGTGGGCTATCTCGTGCACCACGGTGATCGCGACCTCCTCCACCACGTCTTCCTCCGTGTCGCAGAAGTCCAACAGGGCCTCGCGGTAGATGAAGATCCGGTCGGGCAGTTCGCCCCCGTACATCGACGTGCGCTCGGTCAGGGCGATGCCGTGGTAGAGCCCGAGCAGGGTCGGCTCCTCCGGGTCGCGGTCCTCGACCAGCACCACCACGTTGTTCATCGCGGTCGCTATCTCCGCCGGGATCAGGTCGAGCGCGTCGGCCACCAGTTCGTCGAACCGCTGCCGGGTCATCTCCACGGCCACCGGCTCACCCGCCGGACGTGGTGGGCGGCGCCGTCGAGGTGGGCGCGGCCGTCGTGGTGGGCGCGGCCGTCGCGCGGACGCTGCCGGTGATCGGGGCGAGGCCCAGGCCGTCGGGCAGCTTCGCGCCGACCTTGCAGTCGACCTTGCGCGACCCGACCGCCCAGCTCTCCGCCTTGAGCGTGTCTGGATACGGGGTAAGCCCCTTCGCCGTGAGGTCGGCGCCGCCGGTATAGGCACCCGTGACCTCGGCGCACAGCTCGATCGCCTTCTCGGTCTGCGCCTCCTCGGTCGGGTACTCGCCGGGGAAGGCCGTCGACAGGTCGACGCTGCCGACGATCTCGAACGCGTGCGGCCGCGCGCAGTCGACCGGGTCGCCGATGTCCTGTTCGTCGAGCGCCAGACAGATGCCGGGCTCGTTGACGTTGGACTGGTCCTGGTTGGCCGCCGAGCCCGCGGTCGTCAGCAGGGCCCCGGACGGCGCGGCGCGCTGCAGGCCGCAGCGCAGCTTGCGGTCGCCTGCGCGCCACTGGGCGTCGCTCGGCTTGAGGGCGTTGACGGTGAAGCGACCGAACGGGTCGAGCTTGCCGCCGAGGTAGGTGACCGCGCCGGGGGTGCACTTGGCCAGCGCGATCTCCTGCCAGCGGGCCAGCTCGGGCGGCGGCGCGTCGTCCGGGTGTTCGGCGGAGATGTCGACGTTGCTGGTGACCTCGAACAGGTGCGGCTGCGCGCAGTCGACCCGGCGCACGTCGGTGCCCTCCGGCGGGGTCCAGTTCAGGCAGCTCCCGGTGGGTGAGTCGAACGCCTGTGCCCGCGCGTCCTCGGGCGTCTGCGCGCCGCCGCCGACCGCGATCGGCCAGGAGAACAGCATGCTCAGGACCAGGAGCAGCAGCGAACCGGCGAACGCCCCGACCATCATCAGCCGGGTCTTCGCCGTATTGTCGTTCGACCGGAACCAGTCGCCGCTGCCAGACATCCACTCCATGATGCCGTGTCCCGACCCGGGACGTGCCCGGCGGGGCGGCGATCGAGGGGAAGGTTCAGATTGCGATCAGGACAATCAGCCGACGTCACCCGTCCGGTGTCGGTACTGTTCGCGCCGGGAGGGGTGCATGACTGACAACGACAAGCCGACGAACTCCGGCGACTCCACCCGGGAGCCGAAGGACTTCGAGGTCACCGAGGGCACGATCGAACCCAAGGCCGAGACCCCGGGAGCCACCGACCCCGAGGTCGTCGACTGGCAGGAACGCGCCGCCGAGCCACAGCGCACGCGCGGCACCGTCTCCTACCAGGACGAGTCCACCACCGCGCGGGAGCCGACGCTCGCCGAACGCCGAGCCCGCCGCAAGGCGCTGGACGACGAGCGCGAAGCCCAGTACGCCATCGAACGCGAGGCGGCGCGCAAGAAGAAGCTGCGCAAGCGCATCCTCATCGGCAGCGGCGTCACCGTCGGCGTGGTCGCGGTTGTCGCGGTCATCTACGCCGCGGTCACCCCAGACGAGGTCACCGCCCAGTGCGTCGCCAACGACGACCAGGTGATCCAGTCCGACGAGAACCTCTGCGACGAGAACTACGTGCGCAGCCAGGGCGGCTACTCCAGCGGCGGGTTCTTCTTCATCCCGATCGGCGGCGGCGGATACCGGCAGTACGGATACAACTACGGCGGCTCGGGCGTTCCCGGCCAGCGGGTGTCCGGCGGCTCGTCCATCGCGCCGTCGGGCAACACCAACGTCAAGACGGCCTCGGGCAAGTCCGTGCAGCGCGGCGGCCTCGGCGTCAACAGCAGCAGCGGCGGAAAGAGCGGGGGTAGCTGAGTGCGCCGTGAGCGCTCCGAGCCCCGCGCCGACTGGCGCAAGAAGATCGAATCCCAGGGGCTGGTCTTCGGCACACCCGCGCGCACCGGCACCGGCGGCACCCGCCCGTACTGGGACGAGTCGGTGCACTACGTGTTCGACATGGACGAGGTTCTCTCCATCGAGGCCGACGTCGAACTGCTGCACTCGATGTGCCTCGACGCCGTCGACCACATCGTGCTGACCGAGCGTTACCGCGACTTCGGCATCCCCGAGTGGGTGTGGCCACACGTCGGCGAGTCCTGGAAGCGGCACGACCCGCACATCTACGGCCGGTTCGACCTGCGCTTCGACGGCTCCGGCCCGGCCCGGCTGCTGGAGTACAACGCCGACACCCCGACCTCCCTGCTGGAGGCGGCCGTCGTGCAGTGGTACTGGAAGACCGAGGTCTACCCCGACGACGACCAGTGGAACTCCATCCACGAGAAGCTGGTCGAGCGCTGGGCCGAGGTGGCCGACCTGCTCCCGTCGAGCGAGGTGTATTTCACCTGGTCACAGGCCGACCCCAGCGGTGAGGACCACATCACGACCGCGTACCTGCAGGAGACCGCGGCCGAGTCCGGCCTCAACACCATCGGTCTGGCCATCGAGGAGATCGGCTGGGACCCGGTGCTCAACCGGTTCGTAGACCTCGCCGAGGCGCCGCTGAACACGGTGATGAAGCTCTACCCGTGGGAGTGGGTCGTCGACGAGGAGTTCGGCAAGCGGGTGATCGAGTCGCTGCCCCGCACACTGTGGGTCGAGCCGTTGTGGAAGATGCTGCTGTCCAACAAGGCCATCCTCGCGGTGCTCTGGGAGATGTACCCCGGCCACCCGAACCTGCTGCCCGCGTTCCTCGACGATCCCGGCCTGCTCACCGAGTACGTGCGCAAGCCGCGGCTCGGGCGCGAGGGCGCCAACATCCAGATCGTGGCCCCCGGCTACGAGACCCAGACCAGCGGCGTCTACGGCCAGGAGGGGTTCGTCTACCAGGCGTTCGACCCGCTGCCGGACTTCGACGGCTATCGTCCGGCCCTCGGCGCCTGGATCGTCGGGGACCACGCAGCGGGCCTCGGCATCCGGGAGACCGCCGGACTGGTGACCGACGACGGCGCGGCGTTCGTGCCCCACCGGATACCGCAGGCATGATTTCCACCGGCAAGACCAGCAAGCTCATGGAGGACGTGTGACCAGTCATCTCGCCGCGGTGTCGAACCTCGCGCTGCCCGCAGGCTTCGGCGCCGATCTCGGCAAGGGCATCGGCGCGATCGTGCTGTACGCGGTCGTCGGCCTGATCCTGATGCTGATCGGCTTCTACGCCATCGACTGGACCACCCCGGGCAAGCTCTCGGACCTGGTTCGCACCGGCAAGCCGAACGCGGTGATCGTGACCGCGTCCGGCATGCTCAGCATGGCGCTGATCATCGTGGTGGCGATCTTCTTCTCCGCCAGCGACCTGACGGCGGGCCTGATCACCTCGGTCGTCTACGGCCTGATCGGCATCATCGTGCAGGTGCTCGCCGTGCGGACGCTGGAGTGGGTCACCAAGCTCGACGTCGGCGGCACCATCGAGCAGGAGAAGTTCGCCCCGGCCAGCGTCGTGGTCGCCGCGGTGCACATCGCGCTGGGTCTGATCGTCGCGGTCGCCATCTCGTAGGGCGGATACCGGTCGAGGTCGATCACGGGTGCGGACTACTCTCACACACCGTGATTGACCTCAAGGTTCTGCGCGAAGACCCGGAGACCGTGCGCGCATCGCAGCGCGCCCGCGGCGAAGACCCGACGACGGTCGACGCACTGCTGTCCGCCGACGAGCGGCGCCGTTCCGCGATCTCCCGCGCGGACACCCTGCGGGCCGAGCAGAAGCAGTTCGGCAAGCAGGTCGGCAAGGCGCGCGGCGAGGAGCGCGAGGCGCTGCTGGCCAAGGGCAAGGAGCTGTCGGCCGAGGTCAAGGCAGCCGAAGTCGAGCAGACCGAGGCCGAGTCGGCGTTCGTCGAGCTGCACCGGGCGGTGCCGAATGTGGTCCACCCGGCCGCCCCGGTCGGCGGCGAGGACGACTACGCCGTGCTGGAACACGTCGGCGAGCCGCGCGAGTTCGACTTCGAGCCGCTCGACCACCTGGATCTCGGGACGCGCCTGGGCGCGCTCGACATGGAGCGCGGCGCCAAGGTGTCCGGCTCGCGGTTCTACTTCCTCACCGGCATCGGCGCGCAGTTGCAGTTGGCGCTGCTGAACATGGCCGCGGCCCAGGCCGCGGCCGCCGGGTTCACCCTGATGATCACCCCGGTGCTGGTGCGGCCGGAGATCATGGCCGGCACCGGCTTCCTCGGCGCCCACGCGAGCGAGATCTACCGCCTGCGCGACGACGACCTGTACCTGGTCGGCACGTCCGAGGTGGCCCTGGCGGGTTACCACGCCGACGAGATCCTCGACCTGTCCGCGGGCCCGAAGCGCTACGCGGGCTGGTCGAGCTGCTTCCGGCGCGAGGCCGGGTCGTATGGGAAGGACACCCGCGGCATCATCCGCGTGCACCAGTTCGACAAGGTCGAGATGTTCTCCTACTGCAAGCCGGAGGACGCCGAGGCCGAGCACCAGCGCCTGCTCGGCTGGGAGCAGGAGATGCTGGCCAAGATCGAGGTGCCGTACCGGATCATCGACACGGCCACCGGCGACCTGGGCACCAGCGCCGCCCGCAAGTTCGACTGCGAGGCATGGATTCCCACCCAGCGCGCCTACCGCGAACTGTCCTCGACGTCGAACTGCACCACCTTCCAGGCCCGCCGCCTGACCGTCCGCTACCGCGACGAGCACAACAAACCGCAGGTCGCCGCCACACTCAACGGCACCCTGGCGACCACGCGGTGGATCGTGGCCATCCTGGAGAACCACCAGCAGGCCGACGGCTCCGTGGTGGTCCCGCAAGCCCTGCGCCCGTTCCTCGGCCGCGACGTCCTGGAACCGGTCTAGCCGAACACAGCGCACTTGGACGGCCGCTCTGTGTAACTTCCAACAGAAGTGCCATTTCCGTTGTAGCATGCCGTCATGGATCTGTCTCGTTTCACTGCACCTGCCTTTGGTGTCGTGACTACCACCCCAATCAGTGGATGGAGTTTTCCGCACTTCGAGCCTGCAGCGCTCTCTCGTGAGGTCGTTGTTTCGCCGGACACGTTGATTGCTTTGTCGAAAGCCGATGTCGCGCTCGGCAGGCTCACCGGAGTTGGCAGGCTTATTCCCAACCCCGCAATCCTGGTGCAGCCGTACCTGACTCGCGAAGCTGTGGCTAGCTCGCGGATAGAGGGAACGGAGGCATCCCTTTCCGACGTATTTCAGGCTGAAGCCTCGGAAGCGCCTACCGAGAACGAAGACATCATGGAGGTCATGAACTATCAGCGGGCTCTGCGGGTAGGCATGAGCCTGCTGGAGGAGTTGCCGGTGTCGCTCGGGTTGGTCCGACAAGTTCATGCGGCGCTGTTGTCCGGGGTTCGAGGCGAAGACAAGTTTCCGGGAGAGTTTCGAAACAGGCCGGTGTGGATCGGCTCACCAACTGACTCGCCGGAAACGGCTGCGTACGTGCCTCCGCTGCCTGGCACGTTGCAAGAGCACCTGAAAGACTGGGAATCCTTCGTCAACGAGGATGTCAGGATGCCCGTGCTGATCAAGTGCGCCATCATGCACTACCAGTTCGAGACCATCCATCCATTCTTGGACGGTAACGGCCGCATCGGACGCCTCTTGATAATGTTGATGCTGCTTGAGCAGAAAGTCCTTGAACTTCCATTGTTGTACGTAAGTGCGTATATGGAAGACAACCGACAAGAGTACTATTCTCGACTCCAGTCCGTTCGAGAACGTGGCGAACTTCAGGAGTGGCTCCAATTCTTCCTGACTGCTGTTCAGCGGCAAGCTGTGGACGCTGAAACTCGCGCAGGAAAGATTATCGCGATTCGAGAGAGATTTCGAGCCGAACTCCGGGGTAGCAAGAGTCGGGCAAGTGAAGTCGTCGACCTACTCTTTGCGAACCCGTTTGTCAATGTCCGTAGAGTCGAGAACGCCTTGCGGATGACAAATCAGGGTGCTCGAAATCTGATTGATTCGCTAGAGAAGCGAGGATTCGTCTCAAGGCTCGGTCAAGTCGGTCGCGGGGGAAGAATTTTCTGGGTGGCAGACGAGATCTTTGCGGCGGTGTCGTGAGGCGTTTGATCGCAGTCGTAAGGGTTCAAGATCCATGGAGCACTGTGTCAGCGATCAAACCGGTGCATCGTTGGAGCGTTGACGGGCGCATCCAAGTGTCGTTGGAGCGTCGGTACAACGTTCCAACGTTATGGGGTGCATCGTTGGAGGGTTGACGGGCTGAGATTCTGGTCTAGCCGACCTGGTCGGCGACGTGCTTGCCGATCTCCAGCGCGCAGGTGGCGGCCGGTGACGGGGCATTGAGCACGTGCACCTGGTTCGGCGCGGTCTCGATCACGAAGTCCTGCACCATCGACCCGTTCGGCAGCAGCGCCTGCGCCCGCACACCGGCACCCGAGCGCACGATGTCGTCCGGGCCGACCGCGGGTACCAGCTTCGCCAGGCTCGCGGCAAAGCGGCGCTTGGACAGTGAGCGTCGTACTTCGTCGAGGCCGATCGGGTAGGCGTATTTGCGGGCCAGGCGCCAGGCGCCGGGGTAGCGGGCGGTGTCGAGCAGGTCCGCGGCCGAGATGTCGCGCCAGCGGTAGCCCTCGCGGCGCAGTGCCAGCACGGCGTTGGGGCCCGCGTGCACACTGCCGTCGAGCATGCGGGTCAGGTGGACGCCGAGGAACGGCAGCGACGCGTCGGGGACGGGGTAGATCAGGCCGCGGACGAGGTGCGCGCGCTCCGGTTTGAGCTCGTAGTACTCGCCGCGGAAGGGGACGATGCGGGCCTGGGGGGTGAGCCCGGCCATCCGGGCGATCCGGTCGCTGTGCAGGCCCGCGCAGTTGACCAGCGCGCCCGCGCGCAGCACCTCGGTGCCGGTCGCCACCTCGACGCCGCCCGGGCGGCCGGGGCGGATGCCGAGCGCGGGAGTGGACAGCCGCAGGTCCGCGCCCGCGGCGGTGAGCAGCCGGACCAGGGCCGCGCACACCGCGGGGAAGTCGATGATGCCGGTGGACTCCACTCGCAGCGCCGACACGCAGGCCACCTCGGGCTCGTAGTCCCGCGCCTCCGCCTGGGAGATGAGCTTCGCCGGGACGCCGTTGGCCTCGGCCCGCTCTGCCAGCACCTGGAGGGCGGGCAACTCGCTCTCGCTGGTGGCGACGACGAGCTTGCCGCACACATCGACCGGCACGCCGTGCTCGCGGGCGAACTCGACGATCGAGCGGTTGCCCGCGACCGACATCCGCGCCTTGAACGAGCCCGGCGCGTAGTAGAGCCCGGCGTGCACCACGTTGGAGTTGTGGCCGGTCTGGTGGGCCGCCCAGCCCGCTTCCTTCTCCAGCACCGTCACCTGGTGGCCGCGCCGCACCAGGTCCCGGGCCGTCGCGAGCCCGAGGATGCCCCCGCCGATCACGATCACATGCCGCACGAGCTGATCCTTGTCTCCTTGGCCGCTAGCGGTCGCCGGACTGGAGTTGACCGCTAGCGCACGCGCTGATTCGGTAGAGCTTGCTGCCGCCCTCGGACTCGACCAGCTCGAAGCCGCCGCTGCTCTGCGGGTCCTTGAGCCCCGGGTAGTCGCGGGTGCGCTGGTCCCACGGCCAGAACTTCGCGTCGCCGATGAGCAGGTATTCCACGCGCAGCGAGTTCGCGACCTGGCACACGCGCGGGTTCCTCGTCACGTCGGACAGGCTCCTGGCGAGGAAGAGCTGGTCGGCTGTCGCGGGCGCGGTGAAGTGCGGGAACAGGGTCCGCCGGTCCTCCAGCGCCCACAGCATGCCGCTGCCGTCCCACGGGTTGTTCGCGACGACCGCGTCCTCGGGAATCCGCTGCTTGACGCGCTCGAAGAAGCCGCGCTGGCCGGGGGAGGTCAGCAGGTTCGTCGGCGGCGGGCTCAGGTACGGGCCCGCGAGGCGGTCGTACCGGTCGGGCGCGTGCATGCCCTGCGTCACGACGGCGAGCAGCACCACGAGCAGACCCGCGACGGCCGTGGTGGACACCGCGAACCGGTTGTCCGCCACCCGCTTGAGCGGCCCGGTCTCGGCCGCCGCGACCCGTGCGGTGATCTTGTCGGTGAGGAACAGGACACCCGCGACAGCCAGCGGGACCGCGGTGACCGGCAGCATCGCGGCGAGCCGGAACGAGTCGTTGTACCAGTAGCCGGTGAACAGGATCGTGTCCGGCCGGTTCAGCGACGCGGTGAACAGGTAGAGCACGCCGGTCGCCACGTGCGCGGCGGGCAGCCAGCGGTGCGCGGGGGTGCGCAGCGAGGACACGAAGCCGACGATGACCAGCGCCGACAGCAGCCACAGCGCCTCACGGCCGTTGGTCGCGTTGAGCAGCACCTCGCCGACGGCCCGCGAGGGGGTCTCGAACGGTGTCCACACGATCTCGCGGACGCTGGCGAACGCCGGGTTCGACGTCGTGGCCGTCCAGTACCAGACAGCCCCGAGGGCGACCGTCACCCCGAGCGCCTCGGCCAGACCGCGCCGCGTCTGCCCGGCCCGGTGCAGCCGCAGCGTCCGCCGGATCAGCGCCTGCCCGACCGGGAACAGCGAGAACACCACGAGGCTGAACAGCACCCCGGGGTGCGCGAACACCGCGGCCACCATCGTCACCGGCAGCAGCAGCCACGCCCGGCCCCGGCCGATCACGTCGTCCTTGGCCAGCCCGGACAGCGACACGATGAGCGCCAGCCCGACCGGGGCGATCGCCATCCCCAGCGCGTTGGGCCACAGCACGCCGAAGCCGAGCAGGCCCCAGGGGTTCGCGCTGAACCCGATGCTCAGCAGACCGGTGATGACCATCGCGGCTGGCGAGCGGCCGAAGAGTTGCCGCGCGAGGAACACGCACGACAGCGGCCACACCACCGCCGCGACCGCCCCGGCGAGCACGTTCGTCGCCACCGGGATTTCCGCGCCGGTGGTCAGCACGATCAGCGACACGAGGTCGTGCCAGGCCGCCGGGTAGAAGTTGCCCGCGCTCGTGTTGCCGAACGACGAGATCGACAGCGACGACGCGTTGCGCACGTCCAGGATCAGCGCGACGGCGTTGTAGTGGAACAGCGCGTCGTAGGTCTGCGAGAGGTTGTCGGGACGACCGAAGCCGCGCACGATCGTGATCGCCGCGAGCACCGCCGCGGGCAGCAGCCCGGCCGCGGCCGCGATCCGCACCCCGCGCGGGTCCCGTTCGCACACGACCTGCCGCCGCTTGCGCAGCAGGAACGCCGCGCCGCCGACGACCACCGCCGTCGTGGCGCTGACCGCGATCGGCAGCAGCGCCGACCAGTCGATCCCCAGCATGCCCGCGGCGACCGCGGTGCCCGCCACCACCAGGACGCTGATCACCGGGGCGAACGCCCAGGCGGCGATCCCGCGCAGCCCGAGCGCGTAGGTGACCGGCAGGCCGAGGGCCAGCAGCCAGGCGAGCGCGGCGAGCGCGGACGGCGCGGCCTCGAACCAGGTCATCGACTTGTCCACCTCACTCGTGACGTCGAGCCGATCAGCCCGCGACAGCTTCCAGACCATCGGCCGCGGACACCAGGCGGTGCCCCGTGCCGCACTCCGCGCACCGTAGCGACTCGTCGAGTGGGGCTCCGCAGCGGCAGACCCAACCCTTCTGCCGCGCCGGGTTGCCGACGAGGAACGCGTGCGCCGGGACGTCCTTGGTCACCACGGCACCCGCCCCGATGAACGCGTTGCTGCCCACCGTGGTGCCGCACACGACCACGACGCCCGCGCCGAGCGTGGCGCCCTCGCGGACCAGCGTGGGCCGCAGCGCGTCGCCGACGAGCTTGCGGTGCGCGCGCGGGCGCAGGTCGTTGGTGAACACCGCGTTCGGGCCGAGGAAGACGTTGTTCTCGCAGGTCACGCCGTTGTAGAGGAGAACGTTGTTCTTCACCGTGACGTTGTCGCCGAGCACGACCTCGTTTTCCACGAACGCGCCGTCGCAGATGTTGCAGGCGCGCCCGACGCGCGCGCCCGGCAGGACGTGCGCGAACGCCCACACCCGGGTGCCCGCGCCCACCTCGTCGCTCTCGCACAGGCCGTTGGGGTGGACGAACACGTTCGCGGCGACGGTCACGCGAGCGCCTCGGTCAGCACCTCGACCACGCGCTCCTGCTGCGCCCGGGTGATGCCCGGGTACATCGGCAGGCTCAGGATCTCGCCCGCGACCAGCTCGGCGTTGGGGAACGAGCCGGGGCCGAACGCCGGGTCGGCGAACGGGGCCGTCAGGTGGATCGGGGTGGGGTAGTGGATGGCCGCGCCGACGCCGTTGTCGCGCAGGTGCGCCACGATCCGGTCGCGCTCGGCGACCCGGATCACGTACAGGTGCCACACGTGCTCGTTGCCCGACAGGGTGCCCGGCACGGTGACGCCCGCGACGCCCGCCAGCAGTTCGGCGTAGTAGTCGGCGGCGGCTACGCGGGCGGCGTTCCAGTCGGTGAGCCGGGCCAGCTTGGCCTGCAGCACGACCGCCTGGAGCGTGTCGAGCCTGCTGTTGAACCCGAGCGCGCTGTGCACGTACTTCTCCACCGAGCCGTGCTGGCTCAGCAGCCGCACCTTGGCCGCGAGGTCGGCGTCGCCGGTGGTGACGGCGCCCGCGTCGCCGTAGGCGCCGAGGTTCTTGCCGGGGTAGAAGCTGGTGCCCGCGATGTGCCCGATCGAGCCGGACACCGCGCCGTTGCGCTTGGCGCCCTGGGACTGGGCAGCGTCCTCGACCACGGCGATGCCGTGCTCGCCCGCGACCGTCAGCAGCTCCTCGACCGGCGCGATCTGCCCGTAGAGGTGCACCGGCAGGATCGCCTTGGTCCGCTCGGTGATCGCGCCGAGCGCGGCCTTGGTGTCGATCAGGAAGCTGTCCGGGTCGCAGTCGACGAACACCGACTTGGCGCCCGCGCGCGCGACCGCCTCCGCGGTGGCGATGAACGAGTTGGTCGGCAGGACGCACTCGTCGCCGGGGCCGACGCCGACCGCGCGCAGCGCCAGCTCCAGCGCGTCGGTGCCGTTGGCGACGCCGACGCAGTGCGCGACGCCGCTGTACGCCGCGTAGGCGGCCTCGAACTCGGTGACCTGCGGGCCGCCGACGAACGCCGTCTTGCCCAGGACCGCCGCCCAGCCCGCGGCGACCTCCTCGGCCACCTCGGCGTGCTGGAACTTCAGGTCGACGGGTGGGATCGGCGCTGGCCTGCTCATCAGATAGTCCTCGCGGTGACGTGGTTGGTCGGATTCAGCGTGCGGAGGCGTCGGGCGGGGGTGCCCGCCCAGACCTCGAAGGGCGGTACGTGGTCGAGCACCACGGCTCCCATGCCGATCAGTGCGCCCGCACCGATCGACAGGCCCTCGCGGACCAGGGCGCCGCTGCCCAGGTAGGCGGCCTCGCCGACGGACACGCCGCCCGCCAGGGCCACGCGGGCGGCGAAGGTGACGTGGTCGGCGATCTCGTCGTCATGGGTGATCGTGGTGTGCGGCATGACCACCACGTGCGCGCCGATCGCCTGCGGCGCGGTGACCGCGACGAAGGCCAGCAGCACCGACCCGGCACCGATGTCGGTGCCGGGCGCGATGCTGGTGGACGGGTGGATCACGGTCGCGTAGCGGTCCGCCGGGATGGCGAGCCGCGCGCTGATCCGCCTGCGGCTCGCCTGGTCCCTTGTGCTCGCCGTGCAGATGACGACGGCCGCGTCCGGGTGGTCGGCGACCAGGTCGGACGGGCCGAGCACCGGCACGTCGTCGATCCGGGTGCCGTACCGGGCCGGGTTGTCGTCGACGAACCCCAGAACAGTCCACTGTGGACGAACCGAGTTCGCCGCCCGGACCGCGGCGAGCACCTCCCGTGCCAGCCCGCCCGCCCCGACGAGCAGCAGGGGACGCGTTGTCACCGCGGGGTCTCCCGCAGGATCTCGATGAGCCCCCCGGCGACCGTGTCCTGCTCGGCCTCGGTCATCTGGTGGAACAGCGGCAGGATCAGCGAGCGCCGGGTCAGGTGCTCGGTCACCGGCAGCGCGGGGTGCTCGCCCGGGTAGGCGGGCTCCAGGTGCGCGGCCATGATGCCGCGCCGCGCGGAGACGCCCCGCGCGGACAGCCCGGCGAGGACGTCGGCCACCGTGCCCGCGTAGTCCTCGGGCAGGACGACCCAGAACGACTGGTAGTTGGTCGTCCCGTAGTCCGGGTCGGTCACCACGCGCAGACCGTCGACCTCGGCGAGCAGCTTGTGGTACCGCTCGGCGAACTCGCGGCGCCGAGTGATCACCGTGGGCAGCTTGTCGAGCTGGATGCGCCCGATCGCGGCCTGCAGGTCGGTCATTCGGAAGTTGAAGCCGACCTCGTCGTAGGTCTCCAGCACGACGCCGCCCGCGGCGTGCCGGTCGGCGGCGGACATGCTCATGCCGTGCTCGCGGAGCTTGCGGAGCCGGGCCGCCGCCTGCGGGTCGTTGGTGGTGATCATCCCGCCTTCGCCGCAGGTCAGCAGCTTGCGCGGGTGGAAAGACCAGGCCGCGAGATAGGCGCCCGCGCCGACGGACCCGCCGCGGTAGGTCGAGCCCGCTGCACACGCCGCGTCCTCCACCAGCGCCAGCCCGTGCCGCGCGCACAGCGCCGCGAGGGCGTCCACGTCGAACGGGACACCGCCCTGGTGCACGCCCATCACCGCGACCGTGTTCGCCGTGCGCACGGCCTCCACGGTGGCCGGGGTGAGGTTGCCGGTCAGCGGGTCGACGTCGGCGAACACCGGGTTCGCGCCGACGTAGCGCACCGCGTTCGCCGAGGCGATGAACGAGAACGACGGGACCACGACGTCGTCACCGGGCCCGACGCCCAGCAGGTGCAGCGCCAGGTGCAGGCCCGTCGTGCAGGACGAGACCGCGACGCCGTGCGCGGCGCCCACCGAGGCGGCGAACGCGGCCTCGAACTCGGCCACCCGGGGACCCTGGGCCACCCAGCCCGAGCGCACCACTTCGGCCGCCGCGGCGGCCTCTTCCTCGCCGAGCCACGGCCGGATCACCGGGATCATCGCTGCGCCCTCCACCAGGTCACCAGGTCGGCCAGGCCGTCGTGCAGGGTGATCGACGGCTGCCAGCCCAGGTCGCGCTCGGCGGCGCTGATGTCGGCGAGCCTGCGGGTGACGCTGTTCACCGAGCGGGCCGGGCCGAACTCCGGCGGCAGGGTCGAGCCCATGACCTCCTGCAGCGCCTGGGCGAGCTGCAGCAGCGAAGTCTCCGTGCCGGTGGCGATGTTGTAGACCCGGTCGGTCACGTCGGCCTGCGCGGCGAGGATGTTCGCCCTGGCGATGTCGGCGACGTGCACGAAGTCCATCGTGGCCTGGCCGTCGCCGAGCACCAGCGGCGGCTCACCGGCCTCGATCCGCTCCATCCAGCGGATCAGCACCTCGGTGTACTTGCCGTGCGCGTCCATCCGCGGGCCGTACACGTTGAAGTACCGCATCGCCACGTAGTCCAGGCCGTGCATGGCGTGGAAGCTGCGCAGCATCCCCTCGTTGAACGCCTTCGCGGCGCCGTAGAAGGTGTCGTTGTGGTACGGGTGCTGGCTCTCGGTCGTCGGGAACTCGTCGGCCAGGCCGTAGACCGACGCCGAGGAGGACAGCACGACCTTGGCGACGTCGGCCTGCACGGCCGCCTCGATCACGTTGAAGGTGCCGTCCACCAGCACTTCCAGCGCGGTGCGGGGTTCCGCGGCGCACTGGGTGATCCGCAGCGCGGCCAGGTGGAACACCACGTCCTTGCCCGCGGCGAGCTTGTGCATCAGCGCGATGTCGCGGATGTCGCCCTCGACGACCTCGACGCGCTCGGGGGCGCGCTCCAGGGCCGTCGCGAGGTTGCCCAGCTGGCCGCGAGTCATGTCGTCCACCACGACGACGTGCGCGGCGCCCGCGTCGAGCGCCTGGTCGACCACGTGCGAGCCGATGGTGCCCGCACCCCCGGTGACCAGGATCTGGCGGTCGGTCAGGTCCATCAGGCGGTCCTTCCGTTCTCGACGGGCACGAAGACGCCGCCCGCGGCCAGGCTCGCCGACGCGGCTTCGAGCTGGGCCAGCACCCGCAGGCCGGACCGGCCGTCGGTGAGCGCGGGGCGCCCTTCGGTGATCGCGGCGGCGAACTCCGCCATTACCGCCCGCAGCGCCTCGCCGGTCGGCAGGGCGGGGGCGACCATGTCGCCGATGCGGTAGGACACGCGCCGGTCCTCGGTGCCGTCGGGCCAGTCGACACCCCGGTCGTACAGGGCGAGCGGCTGGATCGGGTCGAGGTCGTTCCAGACCGCGGTGCGCCGCGAGCCGCCGATGATCGTGGTGCGGATCTTGGTGGGGGAGAGCCAATTCACATGCGCGTGCGCGATCGCGCCGCTGGAAAGCTGCACCGACAGGTAGGCCACACAGGCGCGGCCGAGGCCCGCCGGGTCCGAGCCGTGCGCGGCGACCGCGACCGGCGTCACGTCATCGGGCAGCACCGAGTCCAAAATGGACAGATCGTGCGGCGCGAGGTCCCACAGCACGTCGATGTCTGGCTGCACGAGGCCGAGGTTGATGCGCACCGAGTCGACGTACTGCACATCGCCCAGCTCGCCGCCGCGGACCAACTCGCGCAGCCGCTGCACGACCGGGGTGTAGCAGAAAGTGTGGTCGAGCATCAGAACCAGGCCGCGCTCCTCGGCCGTGGTGACCAGCTTGTGGCCGTCGACGTAGCTCGACGCCAGCGGCTTCTCGACCAGGACGTGCTTGCCCGCCTCCAGCGCGGCCATCGCCACTTCGAGGTGGGTCGCGGCCGGGGTCGCGATCGCGACCGCGTCGACCTCGGGGTCGGCCAGCACTTCCTGGAGCGAGGAGGTCGCGCGGACCGTGCTGTAGCGCCCGAGCACCGCCTCGGCCCGCGCCAGGTTCATGTCGCAGACCGACGTGAGCCGAAGCTGCGGAGTCGCCTGGATGTTGCGCACCAGATTCGGGCCCCAGTAGCCCGCTCCGATGACGGCTACGCCAACCATCTAGATCCTCTCCAGAGATCAACAGATCGCATTGCGCACTCCGCCGCGCGGCTCGGTCGAGCGCACAGCGGGTGACGGGCGCGAAGGTACCCACGGCATCGTAGACGCCCCCGGCTGTACTACGCTCAGGCCGTCTTGTCCACCCGAAACGCCACCCGGAGACCTGATGACCGACTGGCCCGATGTGTGGCTGATCATCCCGGTATACAACGAGGGTCCGGTCATCGGCGAGGTCGTCAAGGCAGCTCGGCAGACATTTCCCAACATCGTCTGCGTGGACGACGGAAGTCGCGACGATTCGGCCGCGCACATCCGCGCGGCGGGCGCGCACCTGGTGCAACATCCGGTGAATCTCGGCCAGGGCGCGGCCATCCAGACCGGTGTCCAGTACGCCAGGTCACAGCCCGGTGCCAGCTACTTCGTGACGTTCGACGCCGATGGGCAGCACCAGGTCGAGGACGTGCTGGCGATGCTGGAGCGGCTGCGCGCCGAAGACGTCGATATCGTCGTCGGCACTCGTTTCCACGGTGACACGACGCACATTCCGTGGCTCAAGCGCGTCATCCTCAAGACCGTGGTGATGCTGAGCCCGCGCACCCGCAGGCTCGGATTGACCGACGCGCACAACGGCCTTCGGGTATTCAACCGAACTGTCGCCGAGCAGATGAACATCACCCTCAACGGGATGAGCCACGCCTCGGAAATCGTGGAGATGATCGACCGCCGGAAATGGCGCGTGATCGAAGAACCGGTGACGATTCTGTACACCGAGTATTCGATGTCCAAGGGGCAGTCGGTGATCAACGGCGTCAACATCGTCTTCGACACCATGTTGAAGAGTCGGGCGGGGCACTGACATGTTGATCCAGTACGTCCTGCTCGTCGCCTCGGTCCTGCTGCTGACGTTGTTCCTGCGCAAGCGGGGCAGCGCGCAGACCGCGGCGGGCACCAAGCTCGCGTTCGTCGTGTTCGTGCTGTTCGGCGCCTACGCGGTGCTCCGCCCCGGCGACGTGCAGGTCGTCGCGGGCTGGCTCGGCGTCGGCCGCGGCACCGACCTGTTGCTCTACGCGGTGGTCGTCGTGTTCACCTTCGCCACCGTCAACGCGTACCTGCGGTTCAAGGAGCTTGAGCTGCGCTACGCGCGGCTGGCCAGGGCCATCGCCCTGCGCAACGCGGAGCAGCCCGCCGACCCGTCGTCACCTGGGAAGTCATGAGCGAGTTTGCGAGCGAGTCACTGTCACAGGGCGTGCGCGAAGGGCAGCACGGAGCCTGCGAGGGGAAGTCATGAGCATCCACTTCGTCGTCCCGTTCTACATCGACCCGCGGTACCTGTTCGAGCTGATCGACAGCGTCCGCAAGCAGACCAGGGACGACTGGCGGCTGACCATCGTCGACGACCAGTACCCCGGCACCGCCGCCGCGGACCACATCGCCGCACTCGGCGACCCGCGCATCGAGCACGTCCGCAACGCGAAGAACCTCGGCGCCACCGGCAACGTGTGCCAGTGCATGACCATGGGCCAAGAGGACTACATCACGGTCATGGGCGCCGACGATGCCCTGGAGCCCAACTACGTCGAGGTGGTGCTCGACGCCTTCGCGCGACACCCCGACGCGATCATGGTGCACCCGGGCGTCACTGTCGTCGACGACGACAGCGTCCCCACCGACAGCCTGGCCGACCGGGTCAAGCGGATGGCCAGCCGCTCGGCGTGGCGCCGGGGCGAACTCGACGGCCCGACCGCCGCGCGCAGCCTGATGAAGGGCAACTGGCTCTACGTGCCCGCGATGTGCTTCCGCACGGACGTGGTGCCCAGGGTCCAGCGGCTCGGCGAGTTCGGCTCGATCGCCGACCTCGGCTGGGTGATCGACATGCTGCTCGGCGGCGGCACCATGGCGCTCGACCCGACGCCCGCGTTCCGCTACCGCAGGCACCAGGGCAGCCACTCCTCGATCGGCGCCAAAGACGTGGCCCGGTTCGACGAGGAGCAGCGCTACTACGGCGCCGCCGCCGTCCAACTCAGCGAACACGGCTGGCGCAAGGCCGCCCGCGCGGCCCGGCTGCACCCGCTCTGTCGGCTGCACGCCACCCGGTCCGCGCTGGACGCCCTGGTCTCGCGCGACCTGAAGCTGGCGTCGTCGCTCATCGGCCGCAGCCTGCGCCGCGTCTGATCGATCCGAAACGCGCCCGACTACGGGCGATGGTCAGCGTTCGTTTTGACCGCGCTGAGGAACGTGCACCACTGGCCTGGCGGCAATGCGAGCTGCCCGCCTGCGATGTTCTTGGAGTCGCGGATGTGCGTCCGGTCCGTCTGTGCGATTTCGACGCAGGCGCCGTTCTGGGCGCTGCGGCTGCTCTTGCGCCAGGTCAAGGTTACGGGTTGTTGCGGGGTGGGCACGGCGCCTCCTCAGACATTCTTGATCAACTCGATGACGAAGTCGATAGAGTCTTCTGGTGGAAGGGCGACATCCGCCAGGCTTCGAGTCGACTCACGATAAGTGTCCACCTCGCCGGCCCCGGCGGCGTAGATCGCGCCGTCTTGAAGTTCGACGTATGCGATCGATCGAGCGTGCTCGAAGTCCAAGACCGTGAACTGCCCGGTCGGGGCGTCGTGGGGTCCTCTTTCCGGCACGACGACCTGCATCGTGATGTTGGGTAGCTTGGCAAGGGTGATCAGGTGGTTGTACTGCTCGACCATGACCTCCGGTGCCCCGACATGCAGGCCGAGGGCGTGATCGGTCAGTGCGAAGTGCAGGGTCAGTGGATTGTCCGGGTCGGTGAGCCGCCTGGCTCGCTGCATGCGCAGTTCGACAAGTCGGTTGCTGTGGTCGGGCCGTACCCGGCGCCCGCGCATCGTCAGCGACTGGGCGTAGGCGGGGGTCTGGACCAGGCCGGGTATCACGAGCGGCTCGAAGGTGAACTCGCCGGCAGCAAGGCGTTCCAGTCCCACGAAGGTGCCGAACCAGTCCGGCACGACGTCGCTCCAGCTACCCCACCAGGTTGACGAGTCCGCCAGTTCGGCCAGCGAGGTCAACCTGCCGATCTCGTGACGCTCGGCACCACACGCCGCCATCACCCGCGCGATGTCCTCGGGGTACTGGCGTCGTTCGCCGGTCTCCAGGTGGCCGAGCTTCCCGACGGTCAGCCCCGCGCCCACAGCCTTCACCACCTGGGGCTGGGTCAGCCCACTGCGATCACGGTAGCGCTTCAGCTCGACGCCGATCAGCCACTGCAACGCCGAAGGAGCATCCCTGCTCGCCACTGCTGCCTCCATCTTCCGATGCCCGAGCTGTGCCCGTTCGGAAGAACGGTAGCGACATGCAGGAGATCCACGACAGCCGCGCCACCCCAACGGTGTATGGCTAAGTGTAGGTCCCTACGCTAGGGTCGTTGTAGAGCATCGGGTAGGGGATTCATCTGGCGCTACAGGAGGTGTTTGAATTGGATTCACCTGGCACATCACGGGACATGCCGAGTGACTCGGAGGCCGCGCCTGACGTGGTGCGTGAGACTTTCCACGTCACGAGCCAGGCGAACCCCGGACCGGCCGCGTGCGACGCGCGTCCACCCGGAGCCGCCGCGGCGTGTCGTCGACCCTCCGGGCGCTAGGAATCGAGAGCGACCATGACATTCGAGTCCGAAGTGGACGGTGTGCGGTGGGGTATCAGCCAGGTCTACCCGGGCCGCGCGCACGTGGTCGACGGGCCCGACCCGACCGGCCTGTGCGGAATCCCGGTCGCGCAGGTGTACTCGCAACGCCCCGACCGGCCGTTGATCTGCCCCGAATGCGCCCTGGCCTACATGCGTGCGGCGTTTCCCGGCACCACCCCACACCCCACAGCCGCGTACCCGACCGGACCGCTCGCGCCGCAGCCCTCGGACCGCCCGACGTTTCCCTGGGGAGGCGACCCGAGGTGACACCCTCCACTCCCGGCATCCGGGGTCCCGCTGTCCATCGACCAAAACCCAGACGGGGCCCTGCTCGTCCGATGGCGGCGACGAGTACCGCAGGCATCAGGGGACGGGGTCCGCTCTCGCGACCGGTCCTGCTGTCTCGCAACGTCCACAAAGGACGACAGTTCTGTGGTGTCGGCCGGCCCGGTCCGCTGGGCGAGCCGGGAACTCCGGGACCGCGACGAGGTTGGGCGGCGGTTCGCCGTTCCACCGTCACGGCCCTTGCCAGTCACCGGGAACCGGGAGCGTTCAAAACTTCGGCGTCCACTATGGATGGTGCGACCTGCGGGTTCTGCTCGATCTCCCGGTGGCCGCGCACGGTCTTGGCGCGCCAGCGGACACACCACAGCCCACCATGACGGTCAGATCGGCAACCCAGCGGCTGCGACGAACCCGTGGCGTTTCATGTCCGAATGGATCACCCGGACAGCGCCCGGGTTCGCCGCTCTGGGGTTCCAACGTCGCGAAGCGACCACCGACCAACCAACCAACCACCGGGAGCGTTGCATCGTGACTCATGCACCGAACATCTATCACCCCCACAAGTCCCGCATCCCCTGTACCGATGGGTTCGACCGGGAGCGCTCTGTCGGGTTGTGGGCGGCTCCGACCAGTGGTCGGGTGGTGCTGGTGGCTCCGCCGGCGGAGACGGCGTTGTTCACACCTGCCCAGGCGCGGG